>JBGTFV010000125.1:0-42119 GCA_041747095.1 Parvularculaceae bacterium | reverse complement strand
CGAGCGCCGCGCCTGCGGCCATCCGCTATGTGGTTATCATCATTGCCCTCGGATTCTTATGCTTCCGAGACCTTGCGGCGGTGAGGGACCGGGAATTTCCGGCCTGGTATGGGCCTCTGCGCATCCGCTTGACCGTGCTCGCGACGGCTGGTCTCGCCGCCATTTGCGTCCGCATCGCTATGGTTGCCCCCTGACCTATTTCCAGTGGGGGGCGGCGAAAACATACCCTTGTTGCCAAGCGGAACAATTTGAAATTACGGCTGAAAATAACGTATCCTCCCGCGCGGAACGTGCTGCGCTATGATGGAACAGGGAGACGATTGATCGATGCCCGACCGGCAACACGCTCCCGGCAGGACACGACCGACGATCAGCGGCGTCCGCCGATGACGTTCCGCTTCAAGACGGTGCCCGACATCATTTTCGAGACCGGCGCCGCAAGCCGCCTTGGCGCGATTGCGCGGCCATTGATGGCGCGGCCTCTCGTTGTCACCGATAAAGGATTATTGGATAGCGGCCTCCTGGAGCCCGCTCTTTCGAGCTTGCGCGACGCTGGCGGGACGCCGGTCGTCTTCAGCGACGTGCGCGCCGATCCGCCCGAAGAAACGGTGCTGGCCGCTGTTTCGACGGCTCGGCTGGCGGCGGCCGACGGTGTCATCGCGATCGGCGGCGGCTCGTCAATGGACACCGCAAAGATCGCGGCGGTCATGTTGCATTCGTCCCAGTCGATGAGCGACATCTACGGCGTCGATCGCGTCGAGGGCGACCGGGCGCCGTTGATACTCGTTCCGACAACGGCCGGAACCGGGTCGGAAGTGACCGACATCTCAGTTATCACGCTCGGCGACGGGCAAAAAATGGGGGTCGTTTCGCGGCAACTATTCCCTGACATCGCCGTCCTCGACGCCAGTCTGACTTTGTCGCTGCCCCGGTCCGTCACTGCCGCCACAGGCATCGACGCCATGACCCACGCGATCGAGGCGTATACCTCGCGCCTGCGCAAAAATCCGGTTTCGGATGTCCTTGCAAAAGAGGCGCTTCGGCTGCTCGCCCGAAACATCGTTCGCGCTTGCGAAGCGCCGGACGATATCGCCGCCCGCGAAGGCATGCTTCTTGGCTCCATGTTGGCCGGACAGGCTTTCGCTAATGCGCCCGTCGGCGCCGTGCATGCCATGGCTTACCCTTTAGGCGGCGTTTTTCACGTTCCCCACGGATTGTCGAATGCGCTTATGTTGGGCCCGGTCTTGTCCTTCAACGCCGAAACAACGCCAGCGCCCTATGCGGAACTCGCGCACGCGCTGGGTTTGCCAACAGAAAACTCGGAAGCTGAAATGGCGCGTTCCTTTATCCGCCATTTGAGCGACATTTGCATCGCAACCGGCATTGAACGACGCTTGTCGCAAGTCGGCGTTTCGCACAACGATGTGCCGCGCATGGCTGAGGATGTCATGAAAATTGAACGTCTGCTGAAGAATAATCCACGGGAGCTGACTTACGACGACGCCATTCGTTTGTATGGCGAGGTTCTATGATCGCGCCCGCGCTATCTGATGCGATCCTTGCCTCGAATTCGCGAGACGCGCATCTGGCTGCTTCTTGCTCCGGGAGATTTGCTTGAAGGAGCGCGGACAGCGTGGCGACTACAAGAACTTTCGCGCCGTGCCAACGCGATGGGCTGACAATGACATGTACGGACACATCAATAATGTCGCGTATTATGGTTTCTTCGACACGATCGTTAATGCGTGGCTCATTGAAAACGCGGGGCTGGATATTCACAACGGCGACCGGATAGGTCTGGTTGTTGAAACGGGTTGCCGGTTTTTTCGGCCCCTTTCCTTTCCGACCGCTCTGGTCGGCGCGTTGCGCGTTCAGCGGGTCGGGAATACGTCGGTTGCTTATGAGGTCGGCATTTTTGAAGAAGGCGTCGAAGACGCCGCTGCAGTGGGGCGCTTTGTTCATGTCTATGTCGACCGCATGACCCGCAAGCCAGCCCCGCTTTCAATGGAGATGCGCGCTGCGCTGCGTGCGCTCGAACGATGAACGCCCTCCGGATATTATGAGCAAAATACAAAGCCAGATTGAGCAGGGTTCGGAAGCATTTCGCGCGAACGCCGAAGCCATGAGTACGGCTGTCGCGGAAATGAAAGAACGCCTGCAGACGGTTTTAGCTGGCGGCGGAGAAAAGAATGCCGCGCGCCATCGCTCCCGCGGCAAACTCCTTGCCCGCGAGCGCACTGAGAGATTGATCGACCCCGATTCTTCTTTTCTCGAGATCGGCGCATTCGCTGCGTTCGGGATGTATACAGGAGACGTGCACGCGGCAGGCGTCATCGCCGGCATTGGTCGCGTCAAGGGCGTGGCGTGCATGATCGTTGCGAACGATCCGACGGTGAAGGCGGGGGCCTATTACCCCATGACCGTAAAAAAACACCTGCGGGCCCAGGAAATAGCCGCAGAAAACCGGCTGCCGTGCATTTATCTGGTCGAATCCGCGGGCGCCTTCCTGCCTATGCAGGACGAGGTATTTCCGGACAAGGATGACTTCGGCCGGATCTTCTTCAATCAGGCCAATCTGTCGGCAGCCGGCATTCCACAAATCGCCGTTGTACACGGTTCGTGTACGGCAGGCGGCGCGTATGTACCGGCGATGTCGGACGAGGCGATCATCGTCCGCCGGCAGGGGACGATTTTCCTCGGCGGCCCGCCGCTCGTTAAAGCCGCGACAGGCGAAGTGGTAACCGCCGAAGAGCTTGGGGGCGGCGACGTTCATGCGCGGGAATCAGGCGTGGCCGACCACCTCGCCGAAAACGACGACCATGCGCTCGGTATCGCTCGCAAGATCATTGGCCGTCTGAATTGGAAGAAACCTGACCAACTCGCCCGCGTAGATGTTGAGCCGCCAGCCTATCCTATCGAGGAAATTTACGGCGTTGTTGAACGCGACGCGCGCAAGCCCTATGACGCACGCGAGTTGATCGCCCGCCTCGTCGATGGATCGCGGTTCGACGAATTCAAGGCTCTCTACGGCTCAACGCTGGTGACGGGCTTTGCGCATTTGCATGGCTATCCTGTCGGCATCCTTGCCAATAACGGAATTCTATTCTCACAGAGCGCGTTAAAAGGGGCGCATTTTATCGAGCTTTGCTGTCAGCGCGGCGTGCCGCTTATCTTTCTGCAAAACATTACCGGCTTCATGGTTGGAAAATCAGCGGAAGCCGGCGGCATCGCCAAGGATGGCGCCAAGCTCGTCGCGGCGGTGGCGACAGCGCGCGTACCAAAATTCACCGTCGTCGTTGGCGGATCATATGGGGCGGGCAATTATGGGATGTGCGGACGAGCGTATGGGCCGCGCTTTCTTTTCATGTGGCCCAATGCCCGCATCTCAGTGATGGGCGGCGAACAAGCCGCGAGCGTTCTTGCGAGCGTTCGTCGCGAAGGCGCCGAATCGCGCGGCGAGTCTTGGTCTGCCGACGACGAGGAAGCGTTCAAGAGTTCCATCCGGGCCGATTATGAAAGTCAGGGCGCGCCATATTACTCATCTGCGCGGCTCTGGGACGACGGCATTATCGACCCTGCCCAGACGCGGGACGTGCTTGGACTGTGCCTATCCGCCAGCCTCAATGCGCCGATAGAGCCGACGCGCTTCGGCGTATTCCGGATGTGAGGCGTTGCGTAGCTGATTGGTCGATCAGTTTATTTTGCGGTCAAAAGGTAAGGCGAGGCGGATGGAGAACCTGCATCTTCAAGTAAATATTGACAGCCGAGGCGTTGCTTGTCTGACGCTCAACCGTCCGGAAGTTCGCAACGCCCTGAACGAAAGATTGATCGGCGAAATATGCGAGACGATCGGCCGCCTCAACTCCAACAGGACCGTTCGTGCGATTGTGCTGACGGGCGCAGGCGAGGCGTTTTCGGCGGGCGCTGACGTGAGCATGATGCGCCGTGTCGCCGAATATTCGCCCTCAGAGAATAAGGACGATGCGCGGCGCCTGGCTTACATGCTGGCGGCCATTCAGAATTGCGAGAAACCAACAATCGCACTCGTGAATGGCGCCGCCCTTGGCGGAGGCGTCGGACTGGCGGCTGCGTGCGACATTGTCATCGCCGCGGAGGATGCGGTCTTCGGCTTTACCGAGGTCCGCCTTGGCCTGATCCCGGCCGTCATCTCCCCATTCGTTCTGCAGGCGATCGGCCCCCGACAGGCGCGCCGTTTGTTCCTTACAGCGGAACGCTTCAACGCCAGCGTTGCTCAGGAGATCGGGCTCGTTCACTACGTTGCGCTGGAAGCGCAGATCGAAAGCGTTCTCGAACGAGTACTGGGTGAAATCCTCGCCGGCGGACCGAACGCCTTGCGCGAAGCCAAGGCGCTGTTACGTGCAGTCGCCCATCGGACGATAGACGACGCTTTGCTCGAAGAAACCGCTGCGTTCATTGCGCGCGTCAGAGCGAGTGCGGAAGGCAAGGAGGGCCTCAACGCCTTTCTCGAAAAACGCGCGCCGAACTGGTCAGATGGAACACGATAAGATGCAGCCGCCGACAGCAACACCCGATCCGGCCAATTGATGTTTCGAAAAATACTCATTGCAAACCGCGGCGAGATCGCCATGCGCATCGCGAGGACGGCTCGTCGCATGGGCGTGAATACGGTTGCTGTTTACT
Organism: Parvularculaceae bacterium; assembly: GCA_041747095.1. Classification (GTDB taxonomy): domain Bacteria; phylum Pseudomonadota; class Alphaproteobacteria; order Caulobacterales; family Parvularculaceae; genus Amphiplicatus. The sequence goes on along the minus strand of JBGTFV010000125.1, from coordinate 37,457 downwards.
CGGACGCAGACGCACAATCGCCGCATGTTCGCGCATGCGATGAGGCTCTGCGGATCGGGTCGGCGGCGCCTGCTGACAGCTATCTGCGCATTGATCGCTTGATAGAAGCGGCGCGCGAAACACACGCCGAGGCAATCCATCCCGGATATGGCTTTCTTTCGGAAAACGCCGAATTCGCGCAGGCTACGGAGGATGCGGGCCTCGTTTTCATCGGACCTACGCCCGATACAATTCGGGCAATGGGCTCAAAAGCCTCGGCAAAAAATCTCGTCTCGAAGGCGGGCCTTCCGGTAACGCCAGGCTATCAGGGTCAAGACCAATCCATAACGACGCTCTGCCGCGAGGCGGACCGGATCGGATACCCGGTCTTGCTCAAAGCGTCCGCCGGCGGCGGCGGCAAGGGTATGCGCCTTGTACGCCAGCGCGAGGAAATGGCCGGCGCAATTGAGTCGGCCCAGCGAGAGGCTAAATCGGCTTTTGGCGACAACACGTTACTGATCGAGAAATATCTTGAAAGGGCGCGACACGTTGAGGTGCAGATTTTCGGGGATGGAAAAGGGGGCGTCGTCCATCTGTTCGACCGCGACTGTTCCGTTCAAAGACGACATCAGAAGGTGATTGAAGAGGCGCCGGCGCCCTTCCTTCCCGATGTGGTGCGCTCAAGATTGCTTGCCGCCGGCGTCGATGCTGGCCGCGCCGTTTCCTATCGCGGCGCCGGGACGGTCGAATTTCTCTACGACGGGCTAGCTGACATCTACTTCATGGAGATGAATACGAGGCTGCAGGTTGAGCACCCCGTCACAGAGATGATTACCGGCATTGACCTCGTTGAGTGGCAACTTCGCGTTGCTGCGGGTGATCCGCTGCCGCTGCGCCAGGACGAAATCGAGGCTCGCGGCCACGCTTTCGAGGCGCGGCTGTGCGCTGAGGATCCCGACTACGATTTTGCGCCGTCGACCGGCACGCTCGACTTACTGCGCCTGCCCCATGAACTTGCGCGGATTGATTCCGGCGTAGAACAAGGTCAGACGATCAGCCCTTATTATGACTCAATGATCGCCAAGATCGTGACGCGCGCGCCAACGCGCGGCGCTGCTCTCGGCCAACTTTCGCGCGCACTCGAGAACACGCGCGTGACAGGCGTCAAGACGAATGCGCGGTTGTTACATTCGATCGCGGCGAACCCTGACTTTGAAGCGGGAAGCATTTCGACGCGCTTCATCGACGAGCGGCAAACGGCTCTCTTGGCCCACCCGCCGCTGGATGATCGTGCGCTCGCCGCCGCGATCTGCTTTCTCTCCGACACACCCTCAAAGCCCGCAACATCAGACGACTTAGGTCTAGCCGCCGGTTTCCAGCTCAACCAGCCGGCTTCGATCCGCAGGTGGATTGAAGTCGATAACGCGCCCGCTTTGGTGCGCATCGAGCGCGACCGAAATCACGGATCCGTAACGGCTTTCATCGAACGCTTTGCAAGCGTTGAAGCGCGCCAATCAGCCCCAACGCCTCCGTCTATTGCGAGGCTGGTATTTTCAATCCTGCATGCAAAGTCAGCCTCGCCTGCAGAATGGTCGCTGATGATTGGTGGGCGGGCGTTCGAAGCAACCGTTACGCCGGTTGCCGGCGGCATCAGAGTTTACATTGGCGCTGACTATTGGGATTTTGCGCTGTCCAATCCCGTCGATGATGATCGCATCGCGCGTTTGCCGGAGGGCAGCTTAAAGGCTCCAATGCCAGGTGTGATCACCAAGCTTGCGGTCAGCCCCGGCGACCGGGTGGAAGCGGGCGGTGTAATCATGCTCATGGAGGCAATGAAGATGGAGCACGCAGTCAAGGCGCCAACTGGCGGCACCCTGACGCGGTTTCGCTTTTCCGTTGGCAGCCAGGTTCGCGAGGGCGATTTGCTGGCTGAAATCTCAATTGAATAAAGAAAAAGTGAGCCGCGCTGGCGCCTATGTTAACGTCTGACGCATTTAAAGGTCTGACATGAAGCAGCCCATCACAATTGTGGAAGTCGGTCCACGCGACGGGCTCCAGAACGAAGCGCGCCCGATCAGCGTTGGCGAAAAAGTTGAGTTGATCAACCGACTCGTGGCGGCTGGCGCGCGCATCGTCGAGGCGGGCGCCTTCGTATCGCCGAAATGGGTGCCGCAAATGGCAGGTACGGACGAAGTTATGGCGGGCATTAATCGCCCCAGAGGTGTGAGCTTTCCCGTTTTAACGCCGAACGTGAAGGGTTACGAGGCGGCGCGGGCGGCAGGGGCCACCACCGTCGCCGTCTTCGGCGCAGCGTCTGAAACGTTCAGCAAGCGCAACATCAATGCGTCGATCGCCGAAAGTCTTGAGCGGTTTCGCGAAGTCGTGGCGATGGCGGCTTCCGACGGCGTTCGCGTTCGCGGATATTTATCATGCGTGATGGGCTGCCCATACGAGGGCGCGGTTCGCCCGCAGGCAGTCGTCGACGTCGCCAAGGCTCTTTACGAGATGGGCTGTTTCGAAATTTCCCTTGGGGACACCATCGGCGTCGGAACGCCGGGACGTGTTCGCGACGTCTTCGGGGCTGTCGCCAGAGAAGTGCCGGTATCGGCTTTGGCGGGCCATTTCCACGACACATATGGGCAGGCGGTTGCGAATATCTGGGCGTCGGTGGACGTCGGCGTCCGCGTCTTCGACGCCTCCGTATCGGGTCTTGGCGGTTGCCCCTACGCTCCGGGAGCGTCTGGCAATGTGGCGACCGAGGACGTGGTCTATTGCCTTGAAGGATCGGGATTTTCTACTGGTCTCGATCTCGACGCTCTGATCGAGACCGGCGTCTGGATTTCCGAGCGCCTCGGGCGCGCGCCGGGGTCAAAAGTGGCGCGGGCGCGCCTCGCGGCCATGAAAGGCAAGGCTGAAACTTGATCCAGCGCCCCATTTCAACCTAACTCATCGGGCATACAGGACAGTTCCGTAGGGGCGGGCGGTTCTTACGGTGCAGACGGTCAGGAGTTAGACGTTCATGAATCGTCAGTTTTCCACGTTCATCACTGGTCTCGCGCTGATGTGCGCTGCTCCGCTGCCCGCGATTGCTGACGAGCCGGGATTTCGCGAGTGGCTTAAGGAATTCCGGTCCGACGCGCGCGCGGCCGGGATATCGGATGCGGTGTATACGGCTGCGTTTGCCAATGTCGTCGTGAATGAACGGGTCATTCAATTGAATGACGACCAGCCCGAGTTTTCGCGCGCGGTATGGGATTATCTTGCGAGCGCCGTTTCTGCAGACCGCATCGAGAAGGGCCGGCTAAATCTGGCTACTCATCGCGAATTGCTGACTTCAATCGAGGTGCAATACGGGGTTGACGCAGAGGTTCTCGTTGCGATCTGGGGATTGGAATCATCCTACGGATCAATAATGGGCTCGCACGACGTGCTCGGTGCGCTGGCGACCCTCGGATGGCGCGGTCGTCGGACCGCTTACGGTCGCGAGCAACTCATCGCGGCGCTTCGCATCGTGCAGAACGGCTATGCCGAACGATCTCAGCTGAGAGGCTCATGGGCAGGCGCCATGGGGCACACACAGTTCATCCCAACGACCTACCTCGCCTATGCGGTGGACGCGAACGGCGATGGCCGGCGCGACGTGTGGGGAGAATTGTCGGACGTGTTCGCATCAACCGCAAACTACCTGCGCGCATCAAAGTACGTGAAGGACAGCGGGTGGGGCGTCGAAGTCAGACTACCGCTAGATTTTGATTATGAGTTGAGCGACGCAGACGTCAGTCGGGCCGTCGCCGAATGGTCTGCAGCAGGCGTGACGACGACCCGGGGCGATCTGGTTGACGCTTTCGACCCTAATAAACGTGGGCGGATTATTCTGCCGGCCGGCGCAAAAGGGCCGGCGTTCCTGACTTTCGAGAATTTCGATGCGATTCTGAAATACAACCGCTCGACGTCTTACGCGCTCGCTGTGGCAATGCTGTCAGATCGCATCGCCGGGCGCAGCGCCGATCTCGTCGTTGACTGGCCGCGCAGCGACCGGCCGCTTTCATTGACTGAACGTCGGCTGCTGCAAGAAAAACTCGCTGACAACGGTTTCCAGCCGGGCCCGGTTGATGGCGTGATCGGCGCCGGCACGCGCCGCGCGTTACGAGCGTGGCAACGCAGCGTCGGCTTGCCAGCCGACGGGTACGCGTCGGCCGATATGTTGATGCGCCTCACTGACGCCCGTCCCATTGAATCGGAACGCGGCCCAGACGCCTCGAATTGATTGATGTCGCGCCGTTCGTGCAGAGAATACGTTTAACCAATGGCGCCTGAGGTTCGACCAAGGAAAACCGTTTTATCCTACGCAGATGTAGATTGGGGCGCCGACGAACACGCCGCCAAACTGCGCTCGCGCCAGTTCGACGACATTTATTTCTCTGACGACGGGCTCGCCGAAACCGAGCACGTCTTCATTAACGGCAATGCGCTCCGAGCGCGTTTCGCGACGGTTCGCAGCTTCACGATTGCAGAACTTGGGTTTGGCACGGGCCTCAATATTCTCGCTGCTTGGCGTGCGTGGCGGGAAACGTCGAAACCTTCAGGCGCGCGGCTCCATTTCATCTCGGTCGAGGCGCACCCGGTTGGAATCGAAGATATGGCGCGCGCCCATTCCGCATGGAGGGAGCTGGAAGACCTTGCCGCAACCCTGCGTGCGGCGCTTCCGCCCCCACTTGAGGGGTTTCACTATCTTGATTTGGCAAACGACGTCTCGCTGCTTCTTCTAGTTGGCGAGGCTGGCGAGATGCTGCGGCGGGTTGAAGCGCAGGTCGACGCATGGTTCCTAGACGGATTTTCTCCGGCAAAAAATCCCGAAATGTGGCGGCCGTCCGTATGCGCCGAGATCGCCAGACTGTCCCGCAGAGGATCAACCTTTGCGACATTCACCGTCGCGCGATCGGTGGTCGACAATCTGACGACTGCGGGTTTTGTCACACAAAAGCTCAGAGGAGCGGGGAAAAAACGCGACATGCTGGCGGGCGCCTTTGAGGGCGCAAGTGACGAAGCCACGGTTCGCTCAGCGTGGTTTGCGCGGAGCAAACCAATTCACAGGCCAGATATCTTTCGGCTCGGCATTATCGGCGGCGGCGTTGCAGGCGCCGCGCTGGCCCACGCCGCGCAGCGCGCGGGACTTGAACCAGCTATCATAGATCCCGAAGGCCTCGCGCGGGGCGCTTCCGGGAATGCAGCAGGCCTCATTATGCCGCGCCTCGATCTCGGACCGACGCCCGCCGCTCACTTTTCCCGCGCTGCGTTCGTTCACGCCGTGCGACTTCTTGAAAGGTTTGGTCAGCCGATCTTCAATCAGTGCGGCGTGACCCTAAGCGCAGCCGACAAGGCTGACTTGCCAAAGCTGCGACGCCTCTATGAGGCTGAGTTGCTGCCGGCCGATTGGCTCTCGTGGACGCCTCAGGGACTGCGCTTTCTCCGAGGCGGCGTGGTGGACCCTGCCGCCTATGTGGCCGCGCTTGCCGACGGCGCGCAGCTTCTGCGACAGGAAGCTCTTCGCATCGAACACGGCGGCGACGCGTTGACGATTGTATGCGTCGACGGCGCGCGACACGAATTCAGCGCGGTCATTATCGCCAATAGTCTTGCCGCTTTGAGTTTCTCTAATGTCCGCTCAACGCCGCTTTCCGGCTCCATTGGCCAGATCGACTGGTTCCCCGAAGCGCCAGCGTCAAGCAGCGCGATCGCATGGGGGCCATACCTGATCCCTGCTCCGGGAGGCGGCGCCATAATTGGCGCAACCCGCGCGCCTATCGGCGACAATGTGCGAACACGCGTCGCCGCACTGACGAATACCGAGGCGAGCGCCTCGGCTACCGAAGTCAATCTCGCCGCGATGAGGCGCTATGACCCGACAGCAGCGGCCGTCCTGGAGGGAAAGAAGACCATCTCGAGGGCGAGCCTGCGGTGCGAAACGCCGGATCGGCTCCCCCTTGTCGGCCCCCTGCCAGATTGGGGGTTTTTCGGTTCCGCGTACGACCCGCTCCGTTATGGCCGCCAAATCGCCTACCCGCCCGCTGAATATCAGCGCGGCGTTTTCATCGCCGCCGGTTTTGGCTCGCGGGGCCTCGTCACGGCCCCGCTATGCGCAGACATGGTCATCGCCGAGTTAACCGGCGGCCCGTCGCCCGTGCCGACAGAGATCGCGGAAGCGCTGCATCCCGGGCGCTTTTTCATTCGTTCTCTCAAGCGCGCTCAACCAACCCGGCAAAGAACGTAACCCCCGGAGGTGGCCGCGACGCGTGGAATGCCCTAATCAATTTCCATGCTCGCCGCGAGCATTCCAACCGCCCGACCAAAGGAGCCGCGTTCATGCGCGAAACCCCCTACGGCCCTGTTCTTGAAAACGTGCTTGAGGGCATCGGGAAGACGCCGCTGGTGCGTGTCGGACGGATCGACACCGGCCGATGCGAACTCTACCTGAAGCTGGAAGCGAATAATCCGGGCGGCTCGATCAAGGACCGGATCGGCCTTGCGATGATCGAGGCAGCCGAGCAGAACGGCGAATTGAAACCCGGGGGCGCGATTGTCGAGGCGACGGCGGGCAATACAGGTCTCGCCCTCGCTCTGGTGGCCGCTCAAAAGGGCTACAAACTCACAATCGTCGTTCCCGACAAAATGGCGCAGGAGAAAATATTTCACTTGAAAGCGCTGGGCGCCGACGTTCGCCTGACGCGATCCGACGTTGGTAAGGGCCATAAGGATTATTATCAGGACGTCGCGCAGTCGATCGCCAGAGAGACTGGCGCCTTTTACGTCAACCAGTTCGGCAACGAGGCGAACCCGCTCGCCCATGAACATGTGACGGGCCCGGAAATCTGGGGTCAGATGGACGGCCGGATGGACGCGATAATCGCCGGCGTCGGCTCAGGCGGAACTATAACCGGACTATCGCGCTTCTTCGCCCGGGAAGCGCCGCATGTGGAAGTCATACTCGCCGACCCGAAGGGCTCCATACTGACGGACTATGTCAACACTGGCGCGATACCGAACGAAGTCGGCTCGTGGCTGGTGGAAGGTATCGGGGAGGATTTCATCCCGGATATCTGCGATCTTTCATTCGTGAAAAGAGCTTACGGCATCTCCGATAAGGAAAGCTTTGAAGCGGCGCGCGAGCTTCTGCGCATGGAGGGCATCCTCGGTGGGTCGTCGTCGGGAACGCTGCTTGCGGCTGCGTTGAAATATTGCCGGGAACAAACTTCGCCCAAGCGGGTCGTCTGTTTCGTCTGCGATCGCGGCGACAAATATCTCTCCAAAATGTTCAACGACTATTGGATGTATGATCAGGGATTTCTGAAACGACCGCCCAAAGGCGATTTAACGGACCTCATCACCCGCAGACACTCAGAGCGCGCGACGGTCACCGTCAAACCTGACGATACGCTGATGATCGCCTACGGCCGCATGAAGCTCTACGATATCTCTCAATTGCCCGTCCTTGCCGAAAACGGATCCATTGTCGGCCTTATCGACGAAGAGGACCTGCTTTTCGCCGTTGTCAGAAATCGCGACAAATTCAAAGACCCGGTGCAGTCGGCCATGACCTATCGCGTCGAAACGGTCGACGCGCATCAGAAGATGGAATCCTTGCTGCCTGTGTTTGCGAAAGGCCACGTCGCCGTTGTCTTGAAGGATGGCGTTTTCGAGGGGCTGATCACCCGTACCGATCTTCTCAATCACCTTCGTTTGCAGATGGCCTGAACATGAACGACCAACCGAACCGATACGCCTTTTCGACGCGCGCCATACATGCTGGCCAGGAGCCAGACCCTTTAACCGGCGCGGTCATGCAGCCGATCTATCAGACATCGACCTATGCGCAGGAAAGCCCCGGCGTGCACAAGGGCTTTGTCTATGCGCGCGGTCATAACCCGACCCGCATGGCGTATGAACGCTGTGTCGCTGATCTTGAGAACGGCGCCAGATGTTTTGCTTTCGCCTCGGGCATGGCGGCAATCGCAACGGCATTGGAGTTATTCGACGCCGGCGCGCACGTGGTCGCCATGGACGATGTTTATGGCGGCACCTATCGCCTGTTCGAGCGCGTGCGAAAGCGCTCCGCTGGACTATCGGTTACCTATGTCGATCTGACCGATCCTGACGCGTTCGCCAATGCGCTTCGACCCGAAACGCGCATGGTTTGGATTGAGACGCCGACAAATCCCACGCTGAAGATCGTCGACATAGAAGCGATCGCCAGGATAGCTCGCAGCCGCAACGTAATCGTCGGTTGCGATAACACATTTGCTTCCCCCTATTGTCAGCGCCCGCTGGACCTCGGCGCAGACATCGTCATGCACTCCGCGACGAAATATTTGAACGGGCACTCGGACATCATCGGGGGCGTGCTGGTCGTCAAGAGTGCTGAATTAGCTGACCAGCTTGCTTTCCTGCAAAACTCCGTTGGCGGCATTCAGGGACCGTTCGATTCCTTTCTTGCGTTGCGCGGCTTGAAAACGCTCGCACTGCGCCTTGAGCGCCATTGCCAGAATGCCCTTGCGCTGTCGGAGTGGCTGGAAAATCATCCCGCGATTTCGCGCTGCATTTATCCGGGGCTTGAAAACCATCCGCAGCACGACGTCGCTCGCCGCCAGATGACCGCATTCGGCGGCATGGTCACAATCCGCTTGAAAGGCGGGCTCAGCGCCGCGCGTAGCCTGCTCGAGAGAGTGAACCTTTTTACGTTGGCGGAATCGTTAGGCGGGGTGGAGAGCTTGATAGAACATCCGGGCATAATGACTCACGCCTCGGTTCCGCCTGACCGGAGAAAGGCGCTGGGCGTCGATGATTCACTCGTTCGGCTTTCCGTTGGCGTTGAGGATATTGGCGATCTGCGTCGCGACCTTGAGGACGCCCTAAGGGGCGCGAATTGACGGGCGATTCGTAGCCGGGGCCTGTTCGACCAGAACCACTTTTCAGGCGGCTGAAAAATAGAAGCGACGCCAACCCGAAGACTGGCGCCGCCCCTTTTGCCGCCGACGGGGGAGATGTCGGCGACCCCTTTGAACCCCTCCCCGGGGTCAAACTTTCAAGCCCGTTTCATGAACATGATTTCCGACTCACAGTCGCCACATCTATGCGCTGCAAACTTCTAATGAAATGATTTCGCGCCCTAGCGCAAGCTGTTTGCCGAATTCGCCCTCAACCAGCAAGGCGCAATGGGTGCGTATATCGCACGGGCTCGTGCGCGTCAATCAGAACGGTTGGGGAACTCACTTGTTTTGAATGCTTGCAAGTCGCGGCCGGTTCGGTTTTGGTCGCGTGGGACCACCGCAAGAATGAAAAGCAGTTTCACCGCTGTCCGCAGAGCATCCTGACATGACGTTCCTCGATTTGTTTTCCGCGTCCAGCGACTGGGCGGACCGGATCAATGAAGCCTTCGCGCCGGTCAGCAATGCTGTCAGCGCGGTGATTTTTTTCGCTGTGCCGGTTGGGGGAGCCCAATTGCCGCTCGTTGTTGTCTGGTTAGCGCTCGCTGCGGTCATCATCACGTTCTATCTGAGATTTCTCAATATCAGGGGCTTCAGCCACGCGCTTGCGCTCGTTACGTCGCCACGAAGGAAGGATGCCGCACCAGGCGAAATATCTCACTTTGAGGCGCTCAGTTCCGCCATCTCAGGGACCGTCGGCCTTGGAAACATCGCCTCTGTTCCCGTCGCCATCGCGCTGGGCGGGCCAGGCGCCGTTCTGTGGATGATCCTTGCGGGGTTTTTCGGCATGTCGTCGAAATTCGCGGAATGCGCGCTCGCGACGAAATACCGACGGATAGGTGCGGACGGAAAAACGTTCGGCGGTCCGATGTATTATCTCGAAGAAGTTTTTGCGCGGCGCGGCATGAAGCAGCTTGGCAAAGGAGCCGCCATCTTTTTCGCAGTAATGACTATGGGCGCCTCGATCAGCGTTTTTCAGGTCAATCAATCACACGCCCAATTCGCGAACGTAACCGGCGTGTCGGCCCCGCTGATCTGGGGCGTGGTCATGTCGTCGCTAGTGGCCGTCATCATTCTTGGCGGCATCAAACAGATCGCCAAGGTCACGCGCGTTCTCGTGCCGTTGATGGGCGCTCTTTATCTGGGAGCCGGGTTCACCATCATCGCGATGAACATCAGTGAACTCCCCGCAGCGATCGGCTTGATCTTCAAGAGCGCATTCGGGCTTGAAGCGGCCGGCGGCGGCGTGATCGGCGCGCTGATCAATGGCGTGCAACGAGCAACCTATAGCAACGAGGCCGGGGTTGGATCGTCGGCAATCGCCCACTCGGCCGTTAAAACCGATCAGCCTTTAACGGAAGGCTATGTTGCCCTCCTCGAACCCTTCATTGATACAATCATTGTTTGCACAACAACGGCTCTCGTTATCCTTGTGACCGGGGTATACGAACCGTTCCTCTTCCAGCCTAAAAGTCAGGTCGTCGGCATTGAGATGACATCAGCAGCGTTCGCCGGCGCTTTCGGCTGGTTCCCCTACGTACTACTTGTTTCGGTTGTCCTGTTCGCCTTCTCAACCCTCGTCTCTTGGGCGCATTACGGGTCCCAGGCTGCGACCTACCTTTTTGGGCGAACAGCAAGGGTCGAGATAACGTTCAAGCTAATCCTTTGCCTGCTTTTATCGACAGGCGCCGCGATACAGCTTTCCTCGATCATCGACTTTATCGACTCGATGCTGTTCGGTATGGCGATCCCGAATATTATCGCCCTGTACCTGCTGTTGCCAGAACTGCGGCGCGATATTCATCAGTACGAGGCGCAGCGAAACGCGGCGCACGCGCTTGCATCAAACAGTCGGCAAGGCGCGTGATATCTAGTCGGCGCGCGGATGAGCCGCCTTGTGGCTTTCCAGTAGGCGGTCAACGTCGACTGCGGTGTAACGTTGCGTAGCGGCAATGGATGCGTGGCCGAGCAGCTCTTGGATTGATCTGAGGTCGCCTCCAGCGGCGAGGAGATGGGTCGCAAAACTGTGACGCAGCGCATGCGGCGTCGCGCTTTCTGGTAGCCCGAGCTGCCGCGCATGACGTTGCATTATGCGTTGGACCATACGCGGAGAGACGGGCTTTTGCCGCGCAGAGATGAATAGCGGTCCCTCTGGCGCAATCGGGAATGGACAGGCGTCAACATACGCTACGACGCTCGCTCCGACGTAAGGCAATACCGGCGCATATCGGGACTTCCCACCCTTTCCAACGACAGCCAGTCGGTCGCCCATCGGCAGCGCCTCGCCTTTTAGAGACAGCGCCTCGGAGATCCTCAGCCCACAGCCGTAAAGCAAGGATAGGATCGCCGTATCGCGCAACTGTTCCCAAAGCGCGCGATTAATTTCAGCCTTCGGAGCATCAAGAAGTTGCACCGCCGCATCAGCAGAGACAGGCCTTGGTAGTCGCGGCTTTTTCTTTGGGCCATGCATGACTTCGATGGCGTCATTGCGAATGCCGAACCGACTTTCAATGAAGCGGAAGAAACTGCGCAGAGCAGAAAGATCGAGGTTGAGCGTGGCGGCGGTGAGCGCCTCCGTTTTACGGAAGGACAGGTATGACCTGAAATCGGCGACGCCGAGACTGGCGAGCACGGACGCGCCCGGCGCCTCGCCGAGATGATTGGTCAAAAACCCCTCGAACCGGTCGAGCGCGGCGATATAGTTTCGGACGGTGTACTTGCTCGCGCGACGTTCGGTGCGCAAAAACGCGTCGAACGCCGCGATCATCTCGGGCAATCCTGCTGGACGGGTCGGTTTCATTAAGCGTTCCGCCATGACAGACCAAAAAGGTCTGGAATGTTTAACGCTCTGTGAACAGAGTCTTGTTTTGCGCCAGAGCCGCAAGTTCGGCTCTCAGTTCGGAAAGGCCCTCGGTCGTCTGTGATGACGTTGCAATGACCCTCGGATGGGCTGCCGGACGGCGGACGATCGCCGCCGAGATGTCATCTCTCGATTGCGCGAGCGCTGTCGGCTTCACCTTATCGGATTTGGTGAGAACGATCTGATAGCTGACGGCCGCAAGGTCCAGGAGATCCATCACTTCGATATCGGTCGCCTTGAGCCCATGTCGCGCATCGATCAAAAGACATACGCGGTGAAGGCTGGAACGGCCGCGTAGAAAGTCGCGCGTCAACTTCGACCACCGATCAACATCCTCGCGCGTTGCGCGCGCGTAGCCGTAACCCGGCAGGTCCACAAGGCGCAGTATGCCATTCAGATCGAAAAAGTTCAGCTCCTGCGTCCGCCCCGGCGTATTTGAAACGCGGGCGAGCGCTTTGCGCCCGGTGAGTGCGTTCAGCAGCGAAGACTTGCCGACGTTGGAGCGCCCGGCAAAGGCGATCTCTGGCGCTGCCTCTTCGGGCAACCCGGCGAGATTCACGACGCCAAGTTGAAACGCACACGGACCAGCGAACAGCACCCGACCTCTTTCGATCGCAGCGGCATCGCCGCTTGCATCAAATTGATCTGGTTCGACCACCGTCTATTTCTTTTCTGCGACGGGTTTGCGCCCCGGCATAAAGGGCATGCGCTCTGTCCAGTCGATTGAAACGCCATTTTTTTTCATGATCGCCCATTGCTGCAATATCGACAGCGCCGTGTTCCAGAACCAATAGAGAACCAACCCCGCCGCGAAGGACGCGAAGAGGAAGGTAAATACGATCGGCAACATGGCGAATATCTGTTGCTGCATCGGGTCGGCCGCCGGCGGATTGAGCTTGGTCTGGAACCACATAGAAACGCCCATCAATAGCGGCAGAACGCCAACGCCGAGAAACGCGCCGATAAGCGGCAGGGCCAGCGGATCGTAGGGCAACAGTCCGAACAGGTTGAAAATGGAAGTCGGGTCGGGCGCCGACAAATCCTTGATCCAAAGAATGAACGGCTCGTGGCGCAGTTCGATGGTCACGAAGAGAACTTTGTAGAGCGCGTAAAAGATCGGCATTTGAACCAGGATCGGCAGACAGCCCGCTAATGGGTTCATCTTTTCCTTTTGATAAAGCGCCATCATTTCCTGTTGGAGCTTCGGCTTGTCCTCGCCAAAGCGCGCGCGCAGTTTTTCAACCTCCGGCTGGAGTTTCTTCATCTTCGACATCGACTCATAGGCCTTGTTCGCCAAAGGGAACAACAGCGCCTTGATGATCAACGTCAGCAACAGGATGGCGACCCCGAAATTCCCCGTCAGGTCGCCGAAGAAATTCATGACGTAGAAAATCGGTCGGGTGAGAAAAAAGAAATTGCCCCAGTCGACCGCCTTGTCGAAATCCGCAACGCCGATGCCGCCTTTTTCCGGAGCCGCTTCGTATGACTGCAGGATATCCACGTTCTTTGAACCGCCGAACAGATGCGAGACAAGCGTTGACGTCTCGCCCGGCGCGATCACTCTCGGCGCCAGCGCATAACTCGCCTGAAAAATTGGCTCCGCAGGCGTGCCGACATTGCGCAGGGCGGCGGTGAACGTTTCGCCCTGCGGGGGAATGGCCGCTGCGAGCCAGTACTTGTTGGTGATGCCGACCCAGCCCCTGCTGCCGGTCGACTCGACGACTGCCGTTTTCGCCTTGCCGTATTTGCGTTCATACAGCGCATCGTCGATGACGGCGATCGGGCCCTCATGCAGAATCATAAAGTTCTGAAAGTCCGCCGGAACGCCGCGCTGGATGACGAGCCCGTAGGGCGTTACCGATTGCGCAGTTTCGCCCTCGTTGCGCACGATTTGCGTCACGGTGAACATGTATTCGTCATCAACCGCGATCGTCTTCTCGAACACAAGGCCGCCTGCCGTACGCGTCATCTTGACCGGAGTCTCCGGGGTGAGGCGGGCGCCTTCGGCGACGCTCCAGCTCGCGGCTTCGTCCGTTGACCCGGCCGCAATCCATCCTTGCTGGATGTAGTGGCCGTTCTCTACTTCGGCCGGCTTGAGAAGCCTGATGGTGGCGCTCGCGGGATCAACCGTTTCCCGATAATTTTTTAATCTGAGGTCATCGAGCCGGCCGCCGGTCAGATTGATGCTGCCCGAGAGGCGGGGCGTATCAATCGGCACCCGGGCCGGCGATCGGGCGATCGCATCGGCGATTGAAATCGCTTCCGGCTTGGGAGCGACGATCGCTGGAGAAATGCCGCCCGGAGCCCGCGCCGCCGCATCCGTCGAGCCGACCGACTGCGACTTCCTGAGTTCCAATGCGGCCTCGCGCTGAGGTCCAGCGACAAGCAAATCCCAGCCGATGAGAACCGACATCGACAGAACGATTGCGAGCAGGAAATTGCGATCCATGGGGCCTCGGGCTTTTTCAGGATGTATCTCGTCTGGGCGCCATGCGCCCTAGGGGGGAATAAACTAAGATGCGTCCCCGGTCAGCTTCAAAACGGCCCGACTGAGTTCATCCACGAGTTGTTTGTACGGCCGGTTTAGCGCCGCCGGGCGCGCAATCAGGATGTAGTCCGATCCCTGCGATGCGTTAGCCGGCATGCAGTCGCGGCAAGCGGCCCGCAACCTTCGTTTGATGCGGTTGCGCGCCACCGCGCCACCCAACTTCTTCGTTACCGTTAGTCCGACGCGGACGGCTAGGTCAGCGTCTCGACGGGGGTTCCGCGCCACAATGATCGCGGGCGTACGAACAACCGGCGCATTACGAGCCGCCAGAAAATCTGACCTTCGAGTAAGTTTGGCGATTGTCGCCGAGCCGGGTACGGATCCGCCAGAGGGCGCCTCGGTAACTCCAGCCACCTCAGGCCGACAGCTTCTTGCGACCCTTTGAGCGACGGGCAGCCAGAATTTTCCGTCCGCCTTTGGTCGCACGACGGGCCCGAAATCCATGACGACGCTTGCGGCGAAGCCGACTAGGTTGATAGGTCCGTTTCATGTTGGCGTCCTGCCGAAGATTTGGGCGTAAACTCGATGGAGGCGCGGCATATCCGACAGAACTCAACGCGTCAAGGCTTGGACCGGATGCCGCCGGTCTGAAGATAGCGGAATTGTGAGGCGCAAACAGCGCCGGAACCGCTTTTGCGCCTCGCTTTGAGTTCGGGCCTGCCCCATATCCGGCGTCGGGCTAAGCTCGTGGCGTTCCCTGATCGCGTGCAGCCATCACATCCGGCATTTAATGCCGCTAAACACGGTGGATCGGAGACTTCCTTTGACCAACGAGAACTCGCATCGTCCGGCGTCGGGGTCAGAAGACGCATCCGCTCCCCGACCCACTTCCACAGAGGCAGCAAAACCGAAGTCCGCATTGCTAAAATATCTGCCGATTGTAGTTATTGCGAGCGCAACGGCCATTTTCATCATGTCCGGCGCGTATCGTTTTCTCAGTCTCGACGCCTTGCGCGAGCATTACACAACGCTGGAAGCGTTCGTTGAGAAACGGTTTGTCGTCGCAATTCTGATTTTTGCCATCGCTTACATCCTTGCGGTTGCTCTATCCCTTCCCGGCGCAACCATATTGTCCCTGCTCGGCGGATTTCTCTTCGGCACTTTCGTCGGAACGGGAGTGGTCGTCGTGGCCGCGACAATCGGAGCGACACTTATCTTTATCGCCGCCAAGACAGCGTTCGGAGACGCGCTGCGCGCGCGCGCAGGCGGCGTCGTCAAGAAAATGGAGGAGGGATTTCGTTCCAATGCGATGTCCTATTTGCTGCTGCTTCGGTTGATCCCGTTGTTTCCGTTCTTCGTCGTTAATGTGGCACCGGCCCTGTTTGGGGTGCCGGTCAGAACATTCTTCATCGCTACAATAATCGGCATCATTCCGGGCACGTTTGCTTATGTCAGCGCTGGGAACGGCCTCGGCGCTGTTCTGGCCGCCGGCGGAGATCTCAAATTGTCCGGATTGCTGCTGAAACCGGAAATCCTGACCCCGATCATCGCCCTGAGCGTCGTCGCCCTGCTGCCCGTTGTGCTCAAGGCCTTTGGCGTTTTCCCGGGCGCAAAGAAGGCGGCAGACGCGCAATGAAAAGAATCAACGCTGACATCTGCATCATCGGGGCGGGTTCGGGCGGTTTGTCGCTGGCGGCAGGAGCGGCGCAACTCGGCAAGAAAGTTGTGCTCATCGAGCGCGGCGAGATGGGCGGCGACTGTCTCAATTATGGATGCGTGCCCTCAAAAGCACTGCTCGCCGCCGCGGCGGCTGCGCAGAGCCAGCGCGACAGCGCTAAATTTGGCGTTGGCGCGCAAGAGCCCGACATCGACTTCGGCTCCGTCATGGAACATGTCCAATCCGTGATCGCCGCGATCGCGCCGCATGACAGCCAGGAGCGGTTCGAAGGATTTGGCGTCGAAGTGATCCGCGCGCATGGCAGTTTTACCGGGCCGCGCACCGTTGTCGCAGGAGAAAACGAAATAACGGCGAAATTTATTGTGATCGCAACTGGTTCATCACCGTTCGTTCCGCCCATTCCCGGGATCGACGCGACGCCGTATTTCACCAACGAGACGATTTTCGCGAACCGGGAACGCCCAAAGCATCTCATCGTCATCGGCGGCGGACCCATCGGCGTCGAGCTAGCGCAAGCCCATCGCCGGCTTGGGTCTTCGGTTACACTGATTGAGGGGTTGACGATCCTCAACCGCGACGACCCTGAAGCGGTCGCGGTCGTCCGTGAGCGACTAGTGAAAGAAGGCGTGGCGATCCGCGAAAACGTGAAAGTCGCCTCCGTCGCAAAGACCGCAGACGGCGTATCGGTCTCGCTTTCCGACAGTTCGACGCTTGAAGGCTCGCACCTTCTCGTTGCGGTCGGGCGCAAGGCGCATACGGAAGGCCTGAATCTCCAAGCCGCCAACGTCGAATTCAACGGTAAGGGGATTGAGACAGACGAGGGTTTGCGCACCAGTAACAAGCGCGTGTTCGCGATGGGCGATGTTGCGGGCGGGCTGCAGTTCACTCACGTCGCGGGCGATCACGCCTCCACCTTGGTCCGCCGACTGCTCTTCAAATGGCTGTTCACCAAACGGCGCGACGCCCTGGCTCCGAAAGTCACCTATTGCGACCCGGAGATCGCCAGCGTCGGACTGACCGAGACCGAGGCCCTGGAAAAACATCCCGACGCGAAAGTCGTCCGCTGGTCATTTGGCGATAACGACCGCGCGCAGGCGGAAAAACGAACCGACGGCTTCATCAAGGCGACCGTCGCAAAGAACGGCGCGATACTCGGCGCGACAATCGTCGGCAAGGCCGCAGGAGACGCGATCCCGCTTTGGGCTTTCGCGATGGCGAACCGTATGCCGATCAAAGCTTTCACGGCATTCATCGCGCCCTATCCAACGCGCGCGGAGATTTCCAAGCGCGCCGGCGGCGCCTTCTATACGCCTGTGCTTTTCTCAGACCGCACGCGCGGTGTAGTAAAATTGCTCGGTTCTTTTGACTGAACCGAGAAGGGGCGTTGCGGAATGAATACTGCGCCTGCCGAAGAAAATTCATCAAGCCCGATCGGACGATCGCTTTCGTCACGACTTCTCGCTTTCACAGCGATGGTCGTTCTGTTCACCGAGCTGGTAATTCTCATTCCGTCTATCTCCAACCAGCGCGTAAACTGGATCCGGGAACGGATAGAAGCAGCCTACCTTGTCGGCGTCGCACTCGATGCGCCAGGTGGGAGAATGATCGATCAGTCGACCGCAGATCAACTCCTCGCGACAGCTAACATTCTGAGCGTTACTTTGGATGACGGCCTGAAGCGTACGCCGATACTTGGTCCGACCCTCGAAGGCGATCAGGTTCGGATCGCACATTCGATCGATCTCGACCGCATGATGCTGCTATCGATGATAACCGACGCTTGGGCGACAATGCTGTCACGTGGCGATTCGACAATTCAGGTAATAGGGGCTGCGAAATTCGGACAAGGCGCACGGGTTGATGTGCTGTTGTCGCAGGCCGCTTTACGGGCAGATCTCATGCGCTACGCGCGCAATGTGCTGCTCCTATCGCTATTGATCTCAACGATGACAGCAATGGCGGTCTATTGGATTCTCTGTAACTCGATTGTCAGACCTATTGCCCGCCTCACCGAGAACATGCGCGCCTTTCAGAAAAACCCCGAGGACAGACTAAATCTGTTGATTGCCTCTGATCGACTGGATGAAATTGGCGTTGCGGAGCGCGGACTCGTCGCTCTCGAGAGAAGGATTTTGCAATTGCTGTCCGAGCGACGCCGGCTGGCGGCGCTTGGAGCGGGCATCTCAAAAATCAGTCACGATCTTCGAAACATTCTCGCGTCAGCCCAATTGATGTCGGACCGGCTTTCCGCAAGCGACGATCCGCGTGTTCGCAAACTCGCCCCGCGCCTGATCGCCTCGCTAGACCGCGCCATCGTCCTGAGCCGAGACACCTTAAGTTACGCCAACATGGATGCCGCAAAACTTTCGATGTCCCCAGTGCGCTTGCGCGAATTGGTCGAAGAAGTGTTCGATAATGCGGCAGCGTTATGGGTCGAATTTGAAAACGCCATTCCTGAAGGCGTCGTCATAAAGGCTGACTCAACTCAACTCTACCGGGCGCTTTTCAACCTTGTCCGCAACGCAGTTGAGGCCCTGTCCGATCCTGACGTCGATCAGGGAGACGCAATTATCGAGCGGCCTAAAGTTCGCGGCCGGATACGCATTGAATGCAGTGTTGGGCCCGAGGCGTTCGAGCTCTGCATTGTTGACGATGGCCCGGGTATCCCTGAGGCAGCGCAAGCGCATCTATTCACGCCGTTCCAAGGCTCTTTCAAACCCGGGGGCTCGGGGCTCGGCCTGGCTATCGCGCACGAAATTACGGTAGCGCACGGCGGAGATCTCGTTCTGGCGCATACCGATAATTCGGGAACTCGGCTGAAATTGGTCCTTCCTGTCGCACTTTATTCAACGACGTCTCCGGTTCTCCAAACGCCCTCTCTTCTTGCGTCGGCCCCACCAGCATAACCCTCTGCCGTCACGACGAAACCGTGCAGTCCACTGGCGAGTTCGCGTTCGGTAATCTGATGACCCTTCTGATTTAGGCCGGTGACGATCTGATTATCGAACTTGCCTGCTTCAAGCACAGCCGAGTCTCTTGGGTAGACGAAATTCGCCAGATCAATCGCCTGTTGCATATCCATGCCCCAGTCAACAAGCCCAATCAGCGTCTTGGCCACGAAACCGATGATCGCCGGCCCGCCCGGCGATCCGACCGCCGCCCATACGGCGTTGTTTTCGTCAAAAGCAATCACCGGCGTCATCGAGCTGCGCGGACGTTTGAACGGCGCGACCGCGTTCGCCACCGGCTTGCCGTCCTGAACAGGAAGAAAGGAGAAATCAGTTAGCTGATTGTTCAGCACCATACCGGCCGCCATCAAATGGCTGCCGAATGCAAATTCGACGGTTGTGGTCATCGAAACAACACGGCCCTGCCCATCAACGATTGTAAAGTGACTGGTCGACGGACCATCCCCCGACGCATCCAGCCCGAATTCCTTCCATTTTTCCGCAACGATGGGGTCTTCCTCAAACTTCGCTGGATTTCCGGCCGAAACCGCTGGCGCGGCAATCGCGGGATCGATGAGTTGAGCGCGCGATGCGAGATAATATGGCTGCAACAATCCTCGAATGACTTCTTCAATCGTCAGCCCACCACCTATAGCGGAAAGGTCTTGATCTGCAAGATAACGCGCGCGGTCGGCATAGGCGATGCGGCTTGCCTCAAAAACAAGGTGGAGCGCTTCGATCGAACCCGGCTTCGCTCCGGCGAGATCGAATTTCTGCAGTATTCCGAGCATTTGAAGGATTGTGATGCCACCAGAGCTGGGCGGCGGCATCGAACAGACCTTATACGCTCTGTACGCCCCACATACCGCCTCCCGCCGGATTGGCTGATACGCAGCCAGATCTTCAAGCGTCATCCCGCCGGGATTGGGTGCGCCGTTTACCGCCTCGACAATCGCGGCGGCGATCGAACCTTGATAGAAACTATCCGGCCCTTCTTCGGCCAGGGTTCCTAGTGTCGATGCGTAGGCAGGATTTTTGAGGATGCTTCCGGTGGCCACGGCGGCGCCATCATCCGTATAGAAATACGCGGCGGCTGCAGGCAACTGTTTCAGGCGCGGAATGCGCGACAACAGCTGATTAAGGCGGGGCGATACGACGAAGCCCTCTTCAGCGAGAATCCTCGCTGGCTGAAACAGATCGCGCCATGCAAGTTTGCCGTGTTCGGCGTGCGCCATGCCAAGCATCCGAACGACGCCTGGCACGCCGACAGAAAGACCGCCGACGACGGCGTCATAGAATTCCATCGGCTGCCCGTCGGGTTTCAGGAACCGATCCGGTGTGGCGGAAGCCGGCGCCACCTCACGCCCATCGAAAGCATCAAGCGTTCCGGTCGCCGGATCGAAATGCAGCAGAAATGCGCCGCCGCCGAGACCCGACGATTGCGGCTCGACAAGGCCTAGGGCGGCTTGCGTCGCGATAGCAGCGTCGACCGCGCTTCCGCCGCGCGCGAGGATTGAAGCGCCCGCTTCGACGGCATAGGGATTGGCGGCTGAAATAAACCATTTTCCGCTTGTGGCGGAGTTAACCGGGCTTTGTTGCTCGGTCTGAGAATTTGCGTTCGGTTCGGGCAGGTCGACGCCGTGGTCCGGGGAAGTATTCTGTCCACACCCCGTCAAGGCCGTCAAAACACCAATGACGAGCGCCCAAATCCACATATGGTGCATTTTCACTTTTCCCTGCGTAAGCGGCGAACCCACGAGCATATCCTCTTACGCAGACCATAGGCCCGGTTGGCACAAGATTGAACCTCACGCACGTGTTCTGGCGAACCGCGCCACAAGGAGAGCCTGAATATGCTGACAGGTCCCAGAAACGACATCAGCGATGTGCCGGGCGTCAGGGTAGGGGCCGCGAACGACGACGCGCGCCGAACGGGCGTTACGGTCATATTGCCATCAGAACCTGCCGTTGCAGCCTGCGATGTCAGGGGCGGCGGGCCGGGCACCCGAGAGACGGATCTTATGGATCCGTCGACCCTTGTTGATCGGGTGGACGCCATCGTTTTGTCAGGCGGCTCGTCCTATGGGCTCGCCGCTGCGGACGGCGTGGCCGCATGGCTAGGAGCGCGCGGGCGCGGGTACAGATTGATCGCCAGTTCGGCAGCGCCTTCCTCGCCTATTGTTCCCGCGGCGATCCTTTACGACCTCGCCAATGGCGGCGACAAGAATTGGGGTCTCGATCCGCCGTATCGCGGTATGGGAATTGAGGCTTGTGATGACGCCACCGCGAATGAGCCTGTTCAGCTCGGACTGCACGGCGCAGGGCGCGGCGCGCGATCGGGAGACGGCCCGGGCGGGCTCGGATCAGCTTCCTTTGTTGCCGGAGGAGATCTGATCGTTGGGGCGCTCGCAGCAGTGAACAGCTTCGGTTCCGCACGCATGCCTGGCACGCGTCATTTTTGGGCGGCTCCTTTTGAGATTGACGGCGAATTCGGCGGCTATGGACTGCCACAGGGCGCCCCTCCCGTAATTGACCTGCCCCCAGACACCAAACTCGCCGCCGCGCCACGCGCCAATACAACGATTGCCGTTGTCGCCGTAAACGCAAGCCTGTCGCCATCAGAAGCGAAGAGGGTTGCGATCATGGCGCAAGACGGACTGGCTCGCGCCATCCGGCCAGCACACGCGCCAACGGATGGCGACGTCGTTTTTGTCCTTGCGACCGGCGGCGCGCTTGCAGGCGGACCATTGGGGCTGACGAGGATCGGTACGATTGCAGGCGATTGCCTTGCCCGCGCGATTGCCAGAGGGGTTTTCGAAGGGTCGAGGGCGGAAGTAGCCCGCGCCAATAAATAACGGGTCGCACGCGAACGCAGTTTGCCCCGCATTAGACGCTTGCCTTCGCGTAAGCCAATATACTACATCCACCGCTCGCTAGGCGCGAAACGCACCCGTAGCTCAGCTGGATAGAGCACCAGACTACGAATCTGGGGGTCAGGAGTTCGAATCTCTTCGGGTGCGCCATTCCGGAACGAAGTGGGTTGTCGTCCGTAACAGCCTGGGCGCGGATACAGCAACGACCGCTGATAGCTGCGTATGGCTGCTTCGACGGCTCAATGAAAATCCCTGGAATTCGGCAAGATGCGGACATCGCGTGGATGGCGGCTCTGTACCGGTCGGGCGACTTCATCGACCGGGGATAGCGGCATTCTCGGCGGCGTGTCCGACAGCATGCTGAGCAGATTGGTGCGGTCCGATACTGAGTTGGCTATCAGATGGACAACGCCTTCGCGGCTGCGTTGCACCACGCCTGCCGCCACCATGAGCCGAGACGCCATTACCTCGCGGCGGAACCGTTCGAAAAGGCGCGCCCACATCAAGATATTGGTGACGCCTGTTTCATCCTCGATGGTGATGAAAATGGCGTTGCCCTTGCCTGGCCGTTGACGGATCAGCACGATGCCGCCGGTACGGACGCGTGCGCCGGCCTTTGCCTCGCTTGTTTCAGCGCAACTGAGAATGCCCTCACCGCGCAGCGCCTGCCTGATGAAGGTCATTGGATGATCCTTCAGCGACAATCGAAAGGTTTGGTAATCGGCGGCGACTTCCTCGCGCATTGGCATGGCGGGCAGGCGTGCGGCGGGCTCCTCGCCCAGTTCAGTGGCGTTGGCGGCGGCGAACAGGGGAAGGTCCTCGCCCGACGGCGTCCGCCGCGCCTCCCACAAGGCCTCTCGCCGCGACAGACCTAGCGAGCCGAATGCATCGGCGTCAGCCAATAGCCGGAGCGCGTGAACTGGCAGTGCTGCCCGCCGCGCCAACTCCTCGATAGAGACAAACGGGCGATCCCTTCGCGCGAAGACCAGCGCATCCGCCCACGCTGTGCGGAACCCGTCGATCTGGCACACGCCTAGCCGTAAAGCGCGCGCGCCGGTTTCATCGGATTCCAGCGTCGAGTCCCATTGGCTATGATTGACGTCGATGGGGCGCAATTCGACGCCGTGCTCGCGCGCATCGCGGACGATTTGCGCGGGGGCGTAGAACCCCATCGGCTGCGAATTAAGCAGCGCGCAGGCGAACGCCGCCGGATAATGACACTTGATCCAGGCCGAAACGTAGACCAGCCGCGCAAATGATAGAGCGTGGCTCTCAGGAAAACCGTAGCTGCCGAAACCCTCAATCTGCTTGAAGCAGCGCTCGGCAAATTCAGCGGTATAGCCGCGCACCGTCATGCCACGGATCATCTTGTCACGGAATTCATGAATAGTGCCCAGGTTCCGGAAAGTCGCCATGGCGCGGCGCAGGCGATTTGCCTCGGACGGAGTAAAGCCAGCGGCGGTGATCGCCAGCTTCATCGCCTGTTCCTGAAAAATCGGTACGCCATAGGTGCGCCCCAATAGCCGTTTCAGTTCATCGGCCGGATGCGGCGGGGCGGGCGATGGATAGTCGACCGGCTCCTCGCCCGAGCGACGGCGCAGATAGGGGTGAACCATATCTCCCTCGATCGGGCCTGGACGGACGATCGCAACCTGCACCGTCAGATCATAGAGATTGCGGGGCTTCAGGCGCGGCAGCATGTTCATCTGCGCCCGGCTTTCGACCTGAAAAACACCGACGCTGTCGCCCTTTTCCAGCATCGCATAAACAGCAGGATCGTCGGCGGCGAGGTCCACCTCCAGCGTGTGCTCGCCAAGGCCATGGACGCGCAGTAAATCGAAGGCCTTGCGGATGCAGGTCAGCATTCCAAGCGCAAGCACATCCACCTTCATGATGCCGAGCGCGTCGATATCGTCCTTGTCCCATTCGGCGAAGGTGCGCTCAGCCATCGCCGCATTATGCAGCGGCACTGTCTCATCCAGCCGGTCCTGCGTCAGGATGAAGCCGCCGACATGCTGTGAGAGATGACGCGGGAAAGGTACGGCGAGCAACTGGCTGGTCAGATTGATAAGGCGGCTGATTTCAGGCGTCTCAGCCTCGAAACCTGCTTCGGTAAAGCGCTCCCTCGGCAGATCCCGACCGAAACTGCCCCAAACGGTTGAAACGATGCGCGCGGTGATGTCTTCCGACAGACCCAACGCTTTTCCTAGTTCGCGTACGGCGCTTCGCGGGCGGTAATGGATGACGGTCGCAGCGATGGCGGCGCGGTGGCGACCATAACGGCGATAGACGTACTGCATCACCTCCTCGCGCCGCTCATGCTCGAAATCGACGTCGATGTCGGGTGGTTCCTTGCGCTCTTCCGACACGAAGCGCGAAAACAGTAAGTCGTGTTCGGTTGGATCGACCGAAGTGACGCCGAGCAGGAAGCAGACGATCGAATTGGCGGCGCTGCCCCGCCCTTGGCAAAGGATCGGCGGCGTTTGCGCGCGGGCGAACTTAACCAGATCATAGACGGTGAGGAAATAGCAGGCGTAATTCTGCTTACGGATGAGCTGGAATTCTTCGCCCAGACGTTTGCTGACGTCGACGGGAAGCTTGGCCCCGTAGCGTGCATGGGCTGCCTCGATCACGATATGCTCAAGCCACGCTTGCGGCGCCCATCCTTCCGGCGCAGCTTCGTGCGGATATTCATAACCAAGCTGCTCAAGCTCGAAATTGATCCCGCCGAGAAAGCGGATCGTTTCCGCCAGGGCCTGCGGATAGGCGCTAAACAGCCGCGCCATCTCCGTCGGCGACTTAAGATGCCGTTCCGCGTTAACCTCAATTCGCGTACCGGCGCTTGCGATCGTGACGCCCTCGCGGATGCAGGTCAGCATATCGTGCAGCGGCTTTGCATCCGGCGCGGCGTAAAGCGCGTCATTGTTGGCGAGTATCGGGACGCCGGCCGCACACGCCAGCGCCTCCAGGCCTGCTACCTGGCGCGCATCGGGTCCGCGGCGGAACATGGTCGCGCCCAGCCAGACGCGGCCCGATGCGGTCCGGGCAAGACGGGTCAGCAGCGGCGCCAGCCCTTCAGGCTGAACCAGCGTCAGATGAGGCGCAGGCGGAGCGCTGTAATGGTTGACTGGATTGCGGCGCGGCCTCTGTGGCGCTGCTGTCGTCTCAGGCATGACGATCAGTTGCAACCCCTCCTGAAAGGCTAACAGGTCCTCAAGCCTGAGGATGCAACCGCCCTTTTCAGCGCGGAGATTCCCGGTGGTCAGCAATCGCGTCAGCCGTCCCCAGGCGCGGCGGTCCTGCGGATAGGCGACGATATCGGGCGTTCCGTCGACAAACACGAGCCGCGCGCCGACAACGAACTTGGGCAAGGGCGGGCCGGTCTCTGCCTGCGCCTCCCTCGCGCGCTTCATGGCGCTCCATGCGCGGACCACGCCCGCAACCGTGTTGCGGTCGGCAATGCCGATGCCGGACAGACCCAGTTCAATCGCGCGCGCGATCATGCAAGCAGGATGAGAAGCGCCGCGCAGAAACGAGAAGTGGCTGGCCGCCACAAGCTCGGCATATTCGGCGCTCATGCGAACAGACCGTGGAGGTACCAGCGGGGAGTTGGGCGCTCCTCGCCGTAAAGACCGTAACGAAACAGCCAGAAACGACGACCGCGCATATCCTCCACGCGAAAATAATCGCGCGTTAGATCGGGACTTCCCGGAGGATGACGCCACCATTGCGGCGCAATCCGCTCCGGGCCCTCGAAACGGGCGACATCATGGAACTGCCGGCGCCAACGAAAACGCTGCGGCGCGCCATCGACAGCGGCGGTCACTTCGATTGGCTGAGGCGGATGGAAAAGATGGGTGGGGCGCAGCGGCGGCTCGCCAGGCCGCTGCATTGGCCAGGACGCCGCCCGGACTTTGTCAACGGCGGGCAGGCCGAGCGCCGTCTGTTCGGGCATGTGCGAATCTCTGGCGATGAAGCGCACGATGCGCTCGCGGCCTAGTCTGGCGCTCAGCCGATCGATTAGCCCGCCAAGCGCTTCCGTATTTTCCGGCCCCCCTTCAAGCGTCAGCTGCGCCGACTGCATAGATTCATCACGCTCTATGGCGAGACGTATCATGTCAAAACCGAAGCCTGGGTCGATCGGATCGGCAAGCGTCCCGATCCTTTCACTGATCAAACGCATGATCCGGATCGGATCACGCAAGGGCAAACCCGTTTCGACAGCCAACTTTATGACATGGCCATCGCTACGATACAGCCGGACGTCAAAGCGCCGTCCCCCACGCTGGCGTTCCTCCAGCGCCAGCGCGGCTGAGGCGGCGAGCTCGCCGATGATCTCCAGCGCCGCATCGACCGTGGCGACGGGCTCGGCGAAACGCCTTTCAAATGCCAGCGATGGCGCGGGCCTTCGTGGCGTAATTCGACTGTCGCTGCGGCCAAGCAGTCGGTCGAGCCGGTCAATGACGACAGGCCCAAAACGCGCGGCGAGCGGCGCGGGAGGGCGATCGGCAAGAGCGCCAATAGTCTTGAGGCCTGCGCGGCGAAGCGCTGTCGTCGCCTTTGCGTCCAGTTCCAGCGCAGTGATGGGGAGATGGCGCAGCGCCGCTGCCTCGTCCGGTGCGGGCGCAGAGGAGTGCCGCGCTAGCGCGCGCGCAGCTTCAGGCGTAGCGGCTGCGGCAATGCGAACCTCGCTCGCCCAGCGACGCATCCGTGTCTCGACTTCGGCGATCATACCGGCCTCGTCGCCAAAAAGATGCTGGCATCCGGTCACATCGAGCGTGAGCCCGTTAGGCGGATCGATCGCCACCAGCGGCGTAAAGCGATCGCAGGCATCGGCGATCCGCTCCAGCCAGCGCAGATCCGCCGCTGGATCAGCCGCTTCCGCCCGCAATTCAGGAATCCGCACCCGCGCATCGGCGAGAGCCATGCCCGGCCTCACGCCCAGACTGACGGTACGGGCGTCGCACGCAACAAGCCTCATCGCGCCGCGCCTTCGCTCAACCAGTGCGATCGGGTAGCTATTTGGCGCCTCAAAGGGCGCTGAGCCCGCCAGGCGGTCGGTCGACAGAAAAGGGAGCCAAAGCGCGAGGAATCGCCGCGCCGGTTCCTTCCTCCCAGCTACACAATCGCTCCTGCTCACGATCCCACTCCACACGCCACCGGCCGCCCCCTACACGGCCTCGCTGACGCAACAATTCAACATCCCAGGCGGGGTATCCGGGTGCATTGGCCGCTAAAATCAGCGACGGCGCCGCCGAGATCCGCCAGCGCGTTTGCGCGGCGCTCGGCAACGGAAGGCCGCCGATTTTAAGTAACAGCGCAGTGACGCCCGATGTTTCGGCGGCAAGCGTCATGCGGCGGCTGGCGGTCAGATCGAGCGATCGGGGATCGCCCTTCACCTCAACGATCACGGCCCCAAGGGTGGGACAGCGCAAGGCGTCCACCGCCGCGCGCAATACACTTACTGCATCGGGCAGCCTGCCCAGGATTAAACTGCCGGGATCGAGCCCGATCTGGACCAGTCCGGCGGCGTGAAGCATCCCCACCTGTTGTTCAACGGCCTCTTCGCGCAGCCAGAGCATCGCGCCGCCACACCGCTGCGCCAAGATACCCGCGAACCCCGCGCTGCTGCCGCCATCTTCCTCGCCTGCCATAAATTCATGCACCCGCCCTCGCAGTAACCCGCCCCCAAGCGTGCGGTCGATCGCCGTATGGCTGGTCGGAACGAAGCTGTCTTTCGCCGCGCTCGCCATCCGCGCGCGCCCATCGAGCACCGCAATCCTGCGCCGAATGAGAGGAAGCCGATCTTTCATTTGTTCATGTTATGTTCTCATTCTCTCCCGGTCAATTGAGATCGCTAATTTGTCTCGGGGCGGTTGGCCCGTCGTAGAACCCTCTCGCGCGTCGATCGGCCAAGTTCGCTACAGTTAATCGGGGACTAGCGCTCGCGAAATCCAATGGCACCACCGGCAACTTTCGCGACGTCGAAAGTGGTGCAGAAAGTTGGCGCTCGGACGGTTAGGAAGCGCGGCTCCAACGTTCATTGGGGCAGAAAGCGCATCGGTCCTCATTGATGATGACGCCCGCGAGGAGCATCAAAGATGAAGTCCGCCAAGAGTCAGTAATATTTGATCGTCTTCTGAGTACTTTTTCAATTCTTTAGTCAACTAAAAAATCTTCATAGTTCGCTATGATCCGCAAAACGTGAACGGGCGATTTAGCTATCGTGTTCAAATTGAGGGCCGTTGCGCTCTCTTGCGTCGCCGTTTCGGTTTTGTGTGAGATGAAAATGCGTTTCCGATTGACGGTGCCTT
This sequence comes from Parvularculaceae bacterium, assembly GCA_041747095.1. Taxonomy (GTDB): domain Bacteria; phylum Pseudomonadota; class Alphaproteobacteria; order Caulobacterales; family Parvularculaceae; genus Amphiplicatus. The sequence goes on along the minus strand of JBGTFV010000125.1, from coordinate 9,336 downwards.
TGAAATTGCGTTATTTTTCGGGATCAAAGGATACTTTCCATGATTTTAACAGAGCTTCTAATAGAGCGCTGCGTTAAGCAGAAATTTCGCCCACTCTTGTTGATATTGCTGTTTTCGGTATTCGTATTCATCGGCGCTTCACATAACGAAGCCGGCGCACACGAGCAGGATTCCTGCCTGGTTTGCGCGTGCCTGTCCAGTTCGCCGGACGATCTCGTCAAACTGACCGACGCAAATGTGGTTCCCGCGCCGGACTGGTCAAAATTCGCATGCATCGTCCAGCAGCAGAACGTATCGATCAGCGCCGCTTCACTGCTACCCGGCGCAAGGGCTCCACCCCTCCTCTAGCTCAGTCCATGATCTCTTGACGCGGCTGCGCTTCAGCCGACGCGAAGTATGGGCGCTATCCAAAAATTTGGGATCCTCCGCCGTTGCCGTAGCGCGCATGGCGAGGTCTTGAGACCTACCGATGCAATGCCGGGTCGGCGATAATTGCTGGAGAAAATTCCGTGAACAAAGTTCTTGAGGCAAAGGGCTTAAGCAAGACTTTCGGTCATCTAGTCGCCCTTGACCGACTTGACCTCGACGTGTCGGCCGGCGAAGTCGTGTGTCTGCTCGGCGCCAACGGCGCGGGCAAGACCACCACGATCAATCTCTTTCTTGGCTTCGCCAAACCGACCGGCGGGAAGGCGGTGGTTGATGGCGTCGATGTTGCCACGGCCCCCTACGAGGCGCGTCGGCGGCTTGCCTATATTCCGGAACAGGTCGCGCTGTATCCGGAGCTGACCGGGCTTGAGAATCTGCGCTTTTTTGACCGACTGTCGGGGGCGCGGCGGTCGTCTGAGGAACTTCTTGAATGTCTCATAGAGGCAGGACTGCCGCGGGAGGCGGTCCATCGGCGCGTAGGCGGGTATTCGAAGGGCATGCGCCAGAAGGTCGGCGTGGCTGTTGCGCTTGCCAAAGACGCTAAAGCTCTTCTTCTTGATGAGCCGCTCTCAGGCCTCGACCCATCGGCCGCTAATGATCTGTGTGCGTTGTTGAAAACGCTCCGCGATCGCGGCGCCGCGATTTTGATGGCGACCCATGACCTCTTTCGCGCCAAGGAAATTGGCACGCGGATCGGCATCATGAAAGCGGGCCAGCTTGTTGATCTGTTCGACGCCGACGCACTCGATGCGACGGAGATTGAAAATATATATCTGGCGCATATGCGCGATGCAGCGCGGGCGGCCTGACCGATGCCGATCGCAGCGAATGACCTCCGCCTTCACCTGCGCAACCGCACGCTGTTGCTTCTCGCGGTCATGCTCTTTGCTTTAATGGCTGGCGGGATTTGGACGGGACTGGAGCGGGCCAAAGCAAACGCCCGGGAACGTACAGCGGCCGCAGCAGCCGACCGTTCGACGTGGGACGCGCAGGGCGAACGCAATCCGCATTCGGCGGCCCACTTCTCTCGATACGCCTTTAAGTCGACCTCGCCGCTAGCGTTTTTCGATCCCGGCGTTCTCGACCATGCCGGTCTCGCGGTCGGGATGGAGGCTCACGACAGTAATCCGGCAACGATCCGGCGCGCCGAAGAGGCCGGCGACCTCTCAGACCTTGCGGCGCTTAGTCCAGCCTGGATTTTGCAGTCGGCAGCGCCGCTTGCGCTCTTTGTCATCCTCTTTGGCTCGATCGCCGGCGAACGCGAAAATGGCACACTTCGCCAGATGTTGAGCGCGGGCGTCAGCCCTCGGCGCATCCGCTATGGCAAGATAGCCGGCGGGGCGATCGCAGTCGCTCTAGCAATTTCCCCGGCGGCCTTGCTCGCGGCGGCCGGCGGAATGCACGTAGACGCTGGACCTTGGCCATCCGACGCGCAGTTTCGCGTTCTTGCGCTGGTTGTCCTTTATGCAATCTACTTCCTCGGTCTTGCAGCCTTCGCGCTCGGCGTTTCGGCCATGTCCGTAACGCGCCGCCAGGCCCTTATTCTTCTGCTTGGCGCATGGGCGCTCGGCGTCGCCATCGCGCCTCGGATCGCAGCCTCGCTTGCAGCGGCCCTGCACCCTGCGCCCACGGCCGTGGAATTCGCTTCAACGCTATCAGCAGCATCCGGACTCTACTGGAATGACGAGGAGATGCAGGCTCGAAAAAAAGAAGAGCTTCTCTCCGCCTACGGCGTGACTGACGTCAGCGATCTCCCCTTCAGTTATGAAGCGTGGCAGTTGAATCTGAGCGAGGAGATATCCCATCCCGCATTCGACGAAGCCTATCGCGATCTCGATTCGATATTTCGCCGGCAGGAACGCGCCGCAAGCCTGCTTTCAATTTTCTCTCCCACCATGGCCGTTTCGCGGCTTTCGGCTGCGTTCTCAGGTACCGACCGGCTGCATCATAAAGCGTTCCAGGAGTCGGCCGAAACGCATAGACGGCTGATCGTCAAGCAGTTGAATGACGACATGCTGAACAATGCCGGCGCCGCCGGTTACAGCTACGTCGCCGACGATGCGCTTTGGAAGTCCGTGCCGGATTTCACGCAAGCCTCCCCCGCGTTCATCGCCATTATAAACGCACATCTTGGTGAGATTAGCGCTTTGCTTATCTTCACCTTCGGCGCCTTTGTCTTCTGCGCCGTCGCGGTTGACCGCGCTCAACGCCTCGAGGCTGGCAAATGAGCATGACCCTTCTGGCCGCAGAACTCAGGGCGCTTTTGCGGGGCGCGCGGCCATTGATGCTGTTAATGTTCTGCTTGATATGCGCCGGCTCGCTCCTCGCTCAATTCGTTTCTATAACAAAGATGCGCACAGCCAACGCCGCTCTTTCCGCGAAAATTGAAGGCGGCATGGCGGAATGGCGTCACACCCTGAAAAAGATTGAAGAAGGGCAAGCCGCGCCGTCTCCTTACGCAGCGCGCCCCATGGACGTTGCCGTCCCAGCGATACTCGAGCCCATCAACGTCGGAATGCTCGCGGCTGGGCGACGCGACCTTCACCCCGCATCGACGACGCTTTCGCCCTGGCGGAATTCCGTTAATCTGTTTGCGGAGTATGAGATTTCTAATCCGTCAATCTCATTCATCGGCCCATTTGATCTCGCGTTTGTTTCGATCGTCGTGGCCCCATTGTTTTTAATTGCTCTTGTCTTCGACGCGCTTGCAGGCGAGCGCGCACAAGGGACGCTCCGATTGATATTGCTCCAGCCTGTTTCCGCTCGCGCAATCGGGCTTGTGCGGGTTATTTCGCGTGCGGGAATTGTCTGGGCGATCGTCCTTGTCGCATCAGTGATTGGGACACTCGTCGGCGGGGGGCCTGGCAGCGCACACCGGCTATTGCTGTGGTGCGCTGGGGTGGTCGCATATGGCGCCTTCTGGATAGGACTTTGTCTGGTTGTAGTCGCGATTGCGCGTCGTCCGGAGACGGCAGCGGGTGCGCTCGTCGCCGTCTGGGCCGTCGTTGTATTCGCAGCGCCTGCAATCCTCGCGTCGGCAACCGAAACCGTCTATCCGCCGCCGTCTCGGCTTGCCTACCTTTCGGAAATGCGCGCGGCTCAGGTGGAAGCCAATCGTAATGCTGACCAGCTGACGCGCGAGTTTCTGGTCGACCATCCGGAATTGACGGTCGCAGACGAGAACCTGACGGCCTATTACGAACAGGCCTATCTTGCCAATCTTGAGGTCGAGCGTCGTACGGAGCCGACGCTGGCGAAATTCGAAGCCTCCCGCGCCGCGCGTAATGACGTTGCTGAAAAATGGGGGATCCTCTCTCCAGCAATCCTTGCGCAGAGATTGCTCTACCTTTCGGCTGGCGCAGACGCGGCTCGCCAATTCCAATTTCAGTCTCAAGCGCGGCAGCGGCTTGCGGAGCTCTCCGCCCTTGTCGGACCATCAGTCGTCGCGCGCCAGCGAATTAGCCTTCAAGAAATCAATGACTTCGCGCCATTTCAATTTGAGGACAGACAGTTTCGCGATCTTGTTACCGACGCCGCGCCGAGTATTGCGCTTCTGCTCCTTTACGGGTTTGCGCTCGGTTTGATCGGTTTGCGGCTCCTGTCGCGCCATCCTGAGCGACTACTATGATAATTGCCCCGTCAGGTTCGAAAAGACTGGAATACCGCTTTCGGCGCGCTGACCAAATATGCTCTGTGCGGTGTGCGCTGGCCGCGCATGCCAGTCCGGTGTTGCTCCACAAAGCGCTTACGCCTCGATTGTCTGAAGCGGCGCGGGCGCTTTCGCACTGCAGTTATTGCGACACGACAGAAGGTAACGCATTTGACGCCGCGGCGATGCTGGAGTCAGGCTTAAAAAATGTCGGATTCAACAGTCAGCTTCGAGAGCCTCTTATCGACGACGCCGCCGAACTCGGGGCTCTTTATGCCGACGTAGCGGAAACGAAAAAAATCCGCATCAGGATTGAAGCTATTGATGATGACGGATGCAGCAAGTTTCATTGCGATAACGTGACCCTCCGATTGCTCCGAACCTATGTCGGGCCGGGCGCACAATGGGTTCCTTTAGACCGCCGTGAGGATGCATTGCGTCTTCAAGGCTTATATGAGGGACCCGTTCATTCTATCCCGACCGGCGCGCTTGCATTTTTTTTCCCGGGCGCGCTTTCTCCGCTTGGCGGCGTCGCTCATCGATCGCCGCCGATTGAGAACACCGGCGTCCGCCGACTGATTATTGTAATTGACGCATCCGGAGCGCTGCGATGAGGGGCCTTAAATACAGCCGATTTCTCGCGTTTCTTTCGCTGCTGCTATCAGCAGCGGCGCCGCTGTTGGCGCAGACGGTTCCGTCAAACGAGACAAAAGTATACGAGCGGTCCTTTTTTAATCCCTTCAATCCCCAGACGGCGCGAGACATCGTCAACCGCATCCCCGGCTTCACCTTTGATCGGGGCGACGATTTGCGCGGCTTTGGCGGCGCTGCGGGCAATGTCCTTATTGACGGGGTGCGCCCCTCTTCGAAGTCCGGGGGCATTGAGGATGCGCTCAATCGCATACCGGCGAACGATGTTGCGCGGGTAGAAGTCATTCGTGGCGCGGCAGGGGCCAGCGAATCAGCGGGTCAATCGGTTGTTGCCAACCTAATCCGCTCAGGCGCCCGCCGGTCGGCAAGCTGGAAGCTGGAGCTTGAGCGAAATAGTGAAGGCGTTGTTTATCCGCGCGCTGAGGGTTCGCTGACAGCACGCATTGGCGAGTGGTCAACATCAACCAAACTGAATGGCTTCTGGGAACAATTCGATCTCATCGGTCGTCGAGATAGACTCGATGCGAATGGGACACTGATTACGGCGCAGACGGAGGACCGACCCAGCGCGTTTACCCAAGGTTTTGTTTCGACGGAAGCTATTCGAGCCTTGGCCGGCGGGAAACTCACAATCAACCTGCGCGGCGGGTATTCCGGCTTCTTTCCGGTTACCGACCGCTTCCAGTTTGATGGACGGGAACCTGACGAGGCGCCGGATGGACGGGTCTATATCGACTTTGACAGCGTTCAGTGGACGGGCGAAGGCGGCGTCGACTGGGCGCGGACGTTTTCAAACGATTGGACCTTCAAAACGATAGCACTTGCCGCCATCAAGCCTCTCGACGAACTGACCATTATCCGAAACGAACGACCGGTGAATTCGGTAATCGGCGGTTCCCGGTTTACAAACCGGCAAACACCGATTGAAACAGTTCTACGCACTACCCTGGCCCGTGGCGGCGATCGCCGTCTTCGACCCGAATTCGGGGTCGAGGCGGCTTACAACCGGCTCGATAGCGCTTTTTCATTGTCGATCATCGACGCCGCCGGCAATGCGAGCGCTATCGCGCTTCCTGCATCCAATGTCGTCGTTCAGGAATTTCGCGGAGAAGCCTTCGCAAATGTCATCTGGAAGGCTGCATCCTCCTGGACGATCGAAACCGGCCTCGGGGCGGAAGCATCTTCAATCTCGGTTCGCGGCGACGCTGAGAGCGATCAAAGCTTCTTCTTTCTTAAGCCCTTCGCCAATGTTTTATATCGTCCCCACGCCGCCTGGCAGTTCAGGCTTGGCGCACGCCGAAGCGTTGGCCAACTTGATTTTGGTGATTTCGCAGCATCTGCTGAAGGCGATCTTGATCGTCAGTTTGGCGGGAATCCAGAACTGGGCCCCGATCAGACCTGGCGCGCGGCGTTCGCCGTTGATTGGAGAAACGAAGCACGGGGCGCGATCAACGTCGAGTTTTTCCACGAATGGCGCAGCGACGTGCTCGAACAACTTGTCCTGCCGTCAGGCGCATTCGGCGTAGCCAATGCCGGCAACGGCCGCGTTTGGGGCGTAACGGCATCCTCCTCGCTAAAGCTGGCGCCGCTGCTTCCCGGTGGGCTTTTTGAGGCCCGCGCAACATTGAGAGACTCTTCGTTCGACGATCCGCTGACAGGCCTTACGCGGACGCTGACAAATATTGCTTCGCCTCAAGTACGGCTCGATTTTCGTCACGATGTTCCGGTGAGGCAATTATCCTGGGGGGCGAGCTACACGCTTGTGGAGCGCAATGACTTCTTTTTCGCAAATGAAGTATCAGACTTCAGTCAAGGCGGATCGCTTTCGGCCTTCTTTGAGACAACCAGATGGCTTGGAATTAAGTCGCGGCTGTCCCTGCGCGAGATTGGCGGGCGGCGTTTTATCGCCCAGCGCGACTTCTTCGACCCCGACCGCGGCGGCGCGGTTGCGGGCGCAGAGATCGCCGATCGGACTCGGGGTATGTTCGTTACGCTGACTGTAGAGGGGCAGAGCTGATGTATCCCCACTTGAGATAAGCGCACTTTCCAATTTGGCTGACAACAGATGCGGCGGCTCCCATAGGAATGACGATGCGAAGGTGCCCGAGGGTGGCGGTGACAAGTCGATAATAATATTAACGAAGTCTTGACGCCAGCGACCTAAGGTTTTGATGGGCGCGCAAATCAGATTGGCGGTGGAGCGTGAAACGGTCTTATCGACTATTCTGCGTCGATGATGACGGAGTAAGTCTCCGCCAGCTTCAGAAAACGATGGAGCATATTGACGGGCCTTTTGCGCCCGCGTTCTTCCTGACGCCGGAAACTGCATTTGCCGCCCATCAAAAAAACCCCGCAGACATTGTCGTTACAGATCTTCGCATGGCTGGGGCCACGGGCGTCGAGCTGATATCGCAAATGAGCGCTATTCATCCCGATGCGTTGTATATGCTTTTGTCTGGCGACGCCGATCTTGAGTCAGCATTGGTGGCGGTGAACAAGATCAAGGCGTTCCGCTTCCTCCTGAAACCGATCGAGCAGCCAATACTGCAGTTGGCTTTGAATGCGGCGTTGACTGAGTTGAACCTTCGTCAGCTACGCCGGATTGCGTCAGTGTCGCACGCAGCGGTCGATCGAATGAAAACGGCGATTGCTTATTTGAATGAGAAGTTCGAGCTCGTTTTCTGCAATCCGATAGCGGAGAAATTACTGATCGGGCTTGGGGCGATCGCACGGGAACGCGATGGGACGGGGCGCTTGCAGGCGGGCCTCGCCTCCAGAGAGTTTCATTCATTTCTGGAGGGCTTGAAAAGATCGAACGGCGATGAAGAAAGACCCAGCCTGTTCCACCTGGCGCCTCCGGATAACACTCAGACGATCGTCATTTCGGCCAAACATCACGCCGACGCTGAACTTGGCAGGGCAGCGTTCAGTCTTGTCTTCCATGATCCTAACCGTTCGCAGACCTCTCCCGAGTCGATCGTCTCCGCCCTCAAGATTCTCCCCAGCGAAGCGCGGGTGGTGCACGCAATCGCGGAAGGCCGCTCCGTAGACGAGGCCGCCCTCGCCGCCGGCGTGTCAATCAACAGCGCCCGGACCTATTTGCGCAGCGTCTATGAAAAGACCGGCGTATCCCGCCAGGGCGAGCTCGTCCGGCTCGTTCTGTTAACAGCGAGTTAACTCCGTCTACCCAAGTTTCAGGATATCCAGCCAAGGTGCCCATAGGTATTTTCCGCAAACAATGGCGGAAGAGGGTAAGCGGAAATCTCTCGATTGCGGCTCACCGCTGTTCCGTATGGAGGGCATGATGCTGATCGATGTCGAAAAAACGCGGCTCGAAGCGCTACACGCGCTCGACATTCTTGATACAGAGCCAGAATCCGCCTTTGACCGGCTGACCGAGTTTGCTGCCGAGCTATTCGATACGCCAATCGCGCTCGTTTCACTGGTTGATGCTGATCGCCAATGGTTCAAGTCCGTCGTCGGGCTGGAAGTCCGCCAAACGCCGCGCGCGGTCGCCTTTTGTGCGCACGCGATCGTAGCGGACGATGTCTTCGTCGTCGAAGATGCGTCGAGCGATCCTCGCTTTTGCCGCAATCCGCTGGTGACGGGCGCGCCGGAAATCAGATTTTATGCAGGCGCCCCGATTCGCACCGAAACAGGCGAACGGCTCGGCACGGTTTGCGTGATAGATCGAAAGCCTCGTCAGTTTTCGGCGCGCGATGCGTCCCGTCTGGAGAAGCTTGCCGCCTGCGCCATGTCGGAGATGGCTCTTCGCAAGGCGCTGAAGGCCGAACGCGATGCGCGAGAGGTCGCTGACCAAGCGCTCGTCGAGCGGCGGAAATTCGTCGCTAGAATCAGTCACGAAATTCGCACGCCGCTCAACGCCGTGCTCGGCTTCGAGCGGCTCGTGCGCGAGGCGGAGCTGAGCGAAGAGCAGGCGCTTTATCTCGCCGCCATTCGTAAATCAGGGGTCAAGCTGCGCGAATTCGTCTGGAAGCTGCTCGACTCTGAACTCGCCCCGGAAGTCCTTGCAGCCGGGCAATTCGATCTCGTACGCGCGATACGGGAGGAAGCTGAACATTGCGAAGAGATGGCGATAGACCGCAGGGTCGACGTTGTCATTAACAGCGACGGCGCCATCATCAGCCATGGCGTCGACGAAGCCGCCTTTCGCCAGTTCATGCGCCCTTTTTTGGCGCGGCTTGTTGAAGTCAGCAATGCAGGAAACGTTATTATTTTTGCACGACAGCGCGCCGGTGCTGAGGGCGTGTCTATCGAGGCCCATCTGGAACCTGGCGAGCCCGATCCCACGGAAGCAACGCCGCATTTGGCGGCGTTGAATGCGGCGCAATCGGTGTCAGGGTTGAAGACCCAATTCGCCTCGCTTCTGGAGCAGTTGAACTGTACGCTGACGACAGACGTGACTTCCGAAGGGCCCGTATGTGTACGTATCGACTTTTCTGGCGCGACTGTCAATCGGCGCGCAAAATTGACCCCCTATCGGCGTCCAAAATTGACCCCACCAGCGCTGTGGTAGCTGGCCCAGGCCGGTGCAACTTTTCAAGCGAGTGGAACCGGCCTGGGTCAGCGGGCGTCCGGATGCTCAGGCG
>JBGTFV010000124.1:0-5107 GCA_041747095.1 Parvularculaceae bacterium | reverse complement strand
ATTCCCCACTGCTGCCTCCCGTAGGAGTCTGGGCCGTGTCTCAGTCCCAGTGTGGCTGATCATCCTCTCAGACCAGCTATGGATCGTCGCCTTGGTAGGCCTTTACCCCACCAACTAGCTAATCCAACGCGGGCCGATCTTTTGGCGATAAATCTTTCCCCCGGAGGGCTTATCCGGTATTAGCTGAAGTTTCCCTCAGTTGTTCCGAACCAAAAGGCACGTTCCCACGCGTTACTCACCCGTCTGCCACTCACTCCGAAGAGTGCGTTCGACTTGCATGTGTTAAGCCTGCCGCCAGCGTTCGTCCTGAGCCAGGATCAAACTCTCAAGTTGAGTTTGGGATCCTACGCTGCGGGGAAAACCGCAGCGCTCATCTATTACTGACGTCTCGTCGCAAAACCAAACCCTTCGAATGAACGAAGTTATTGGCTTATAGACATTAGAGTTCGTCAGCGATGACGGATCCAGTTGAACCAATAAAGGTTCCGCTGGGACGTCGCCGCCCACGTTTCTCTTCCTCAATCCAACTTGTCAAAGAGCCGCCGACTTTTCCCCGGAAAACCGGAATCCAGCCGACAAAAAACCGACACTGCCGAGACCGCCCAGAGAGTTCCGGAGAACCCTTGGCGGCCACCCCGGCCGCATCGGTGAGGCGCGGATGTACTCACGACCCTGCCCCATGTCAACGACGATCTTAAACTTTTTTTGTCGGTCTTTTTTCCCCAGCCAATGGGGAAATCGGGCCGACAGGCCCCCAACCGCACATATCGTGCGGAAGAAGCAGTTCTCGATACCGCTGAGAATTAAAAGAATATACCCGGCATTCTCCCGATACAAGCGAATTCGAATCACTCCCCGCGCGTGTCACGTGATCGGGGAGCCAATCGTATTCAGGCTATGTTGAGACGAACGCGGGAATAATGGCATCGGTGACGCACTTGTTTTTCGATCGAACCGCGGCCCTGGCAAATTCAACGGGTTACTGATGAAGCGCCCTCAGACACGAACGCCCCCCGAACCTGCTTCCCTGACCCGACCCAGCATCGGGCTGGCGCTAGGCGGCGGCGTGGCCCGGGGATGGGCGCATATCGGGGCCATCCAGCGCCTTGAGGAACTTGGCCTCAAACCGAACATCGTATGCGGAACTTCGGTTGGAGCCCTCGTGGGCGGCGTATGGCTCGCCGGCAAACTGCCCGAGCTCGAAGCCTGGACCCGCAGTCTGACAAAGCGGCGCATGCTGAGCTATGTCGATCTCGCGCTGAACGGCTCCGGATTGATGATGGGACAACGCCTGCGCCGCGTGCTGACGACCCATATTTCCGAGGTAAACGTCGAGGATCTGCCAGCCGCATTCGTCGCGGTTACGGCTGAAATGGCGACGGGGCACGAGGTCTGGATCCAACGTGGCCCGCTCGTTGACGCCATCGAAGCCGCGTACGCCCTGCCCGGCGTTTTTCCTCCGCGCGCTGTGAACGGACGCTGGGTTGTCGATGGGGCGCTTGTAAATCCGTTGCCGGTTTCGGTTTGTCGCGCACTAGGCGCGCGTATGGTTGTCGCCGTCGGTTTGCACGCTGACGCATTCGGCCGCTCTGCAGCAGCCCGGCGCGATCGGTATGACGTTCCAGACGGGATCGATGCGGACGATCTGAGTGCGACAAAGGGCGGGATCGTCGAACGCCAATTCATACGGCGGCTGTTCAAATCCTCCGGCCCGGCGCCCGGGCTGGGCTCAGTGATGCTTGCCTCGTTCAACATCGTGATGGACCGCGTCACGCGTTCGCGTCTCGCCGGCGATCCGCCAGACGTCATGATCAGCCCTAAGGTAGGACACCTGTCGCTCGTCGATTTCGACAAAGCGGACGAGCTTATCCGTCTCGGTCGCGAGGCGATCGATGAACAGGCGTCAGCAATTGAGAATGCAATGACGATGCTTGGGTAAAGTTCCCAACTAAAATTCTGTTGGCGTGCGACATAATGTCAAATCAGTTAAAAGAATTAGGCGATGGCGCGACGACGAGGATGACATTCCCGTTAATGAAAGTTTTTTAAGCGTTAATCTGCGACGTCCAATCCTACGTAAGTTAGGCATCGGCGAAATGACGCCGACTAACCTTCGGGAGAAGCACCAATGAAGTTTCGTAATATTCTCGCCGCGACGGCGGCTGTGTCCTTGATCGCCGCCCCGGCCATTGCCGACCATCATAAAAAAGAAGGCTATGGCGATAAAGCGGCAGCCAGAGCCGACATCGTGGACACTGCAGTAGCAGCTGGTTCGTTCGGCACGCTCGTCGCTGCGGTTCAGGCTGCCGGTCTTGAAGAAACGCTCCGCGGCGAAGGACCGTTCACGGTTTTTGCGCCGACTGACGCGGCGTTCGCAGCGCTGCCGGCTGGCACCGTCGAGAACCTGCTGAAGCCTGAGAACAAAGATCAACTGACGTCGATCCTGACCTACCATGTGGTCGCTGGAAAAACGAAATCCGCCGATCTCGCCGGCAAGAAGGTTGCCGTCGCGACCGTCAATGGCGCTGAAGTTGATATCGACGGCACGAACGGCGTGAAGGTGAACGGCGCAACTGTGACCCAAGCCGACATTTACACGTCGAATGGCGTCATCCACGTTATCGATACGGTCATCATGCCGCCCGTCATGACGAAGTCGGACAGTTAATAATCTGTCTAGAGACAGAAAAAGGGGCGCTCTATGCGCCCCTTTTTTATTCTAACGCTCGTAGATCAAGAACAAATGTATTCACGCAGCGCGGCGGCCTCGCGCTCCACGTTCTCAATTTTCCATTTCACTACATCGCCGATAGACACAATCCCTACGAGCTTGCCATTTTCGCAAACGGGCAAATGTCGGACGCGTTTGTCAGTCATTCGCGCCAAAACCTGATCCACTTCCGCATCGAGCGAACATGTAAACGGGTTAGGCGTCATGTAGGCGCTGACATTTTTTGTTAGTGCGACCGATCCTTCTGTTCTCAGCCGGCGGACGATATCGCGTTCGGAAAGGATGCCAACGACGACTTCTTTTTCATCTTTTACAACCACCGCGCCGATGTTCCTTTCGCCGAGGATGTCGATCGCTTCCGTGATCGAAGCGGTCGTTCGAACGGTAAAAACCGCCGCGCCCTTTGTCTGAAGGATATGCACAACTTTCATGCCGTTCTCCCTTCGTGAGGGTAGAGTGTGCTTCATTCAGGTCCGGTTGAAAACACACTTTTGAGTGTCAGTACCCCGGAGGGTCCCTCAACGACGTTGCTGCACCGCAGCAACGTCGTTGCAAAAGTTCCTCTCGATACAGATCAGTTGTATTAATCACTTCGATTGGCGCGCCGCCCTGTCGAAAATTGGAAAAGCGACAAGACCGAAGAAATAGCCGCCAAGATGAGCCTCCCAAGCGATGCGGCCGCCCTCCGCGCCGACCGTCTCGCCGAGGAAGCCAGAGGCTAAGTTGATCAACACGATCACGACCGACGCGGCTAAAACCCGCGGATGCAACAGCGGCGCGAGGCGTTCCCCACCCGGCGACAGGATCTGCCGCGGCGAGAAGCCAAACCGAACCAGCGCTCCAAGCAGACCGGAAACGGCGCCGGACGCGCCGACGAGGAGCGCGTCGCTCGTTGGATTGACGGCGGTGAAGGCAAGGCCGCCAGCAATGCCGCTCGCAAGAAAAAACGCCATGAACCTGCCTGCGCCAACCGCCCCCTCGCCAATGCGCCGCGCGACCGGGGCGCCAAAAGCCAGCAGCCAGATGCTGTTGAAACCGAGATGGGCGAGCGAGGCGTGAACGAACTGGTGCGCAATCAACGGCGCTATCCAGGCTAAGAGCCCGCGCTCGGGACCCTGCAAAAACCGTTCGGGATACAGGGCGGCCCACTGCTCTACGGCGGCGATGGAGGCGCCGGGGGCAACGGCCATCAACGCGAAAACCCCTGCAACCGCCAGAATCAGCCAGAGCACCACGGCTGGCGCGTTGATAATCGGCGTACGGGCGGGACGTCGCGCGCCCCAGGGTCCGGAGTCCCGCTCTTCGCGCCTTCCAGCGTCCCCTCCCCCTTCATCCATGCGGTATCCCATGATTTCGGGCTCACTGACGGTTGGTAATGCGGTAAGTTACGCATTTAGAGCGACAATACATTATTCACGATACGCGGTTAGCCTCTCGTCCGACCAGAATGGTCCGACGGCAGCTAAACTATAAGCGGCTAGATGAGCGCCGAAACACACTATCACGACAGCCCTTCACTTGATGAGGCAAGCGACGCGGACCGGCGTCGCTACAGTCGCGTTGATCTCAAGTTAAAAGCCCGGTTCCTGCGTGTCGACGGGTCTGAAGAGCCATGCCTCGTCGTAAATATCTCTGCCGGTGGCGCGCTTTTAAAGGCGATGACGCCGCCCCTGCCGGGAGAAAACATTATTATATATATCGATGAAGTTGGCAGATTCGATGCGTCGGTGATCCGCGCTGGCCGTCACTCCTTTGCCGTGGACTATCGCGGTCGCCGCGCCAAGACAGCGCGCACCGCGGACAGTCTCATTTTTGCGCTGAACAATGACAACCTTAACCTTGACCGGCGCGAACACCCGCGCATCCGGCAAGAAGCTCCTGCGCGCATTACGCTCGACACAGGCGAAATCGTCTCCTGCTCCATTCTCGATATCTCGCTAACCGGCGCCTCAATCGCGATCGAACCACGCCCATCGCTCGGGGCGTTCCTGACTGTTGGACGAATGCCCGCCCAAGTCGTCCGCCGGCATGAGCGGGGCGTCGGGGTCGTATTCACGTCAAGGGCCGTGCGCATGGAAGAGGTCCTTGAAAAAGCCAAATCGCACGAATTCGCAGCTCTAGATGGCGCGGTTCTTGCTGATTCCCTGAACAAGAAGGGCGGCTGAATAATGCTGCTTCTATTGTTCCGGGGTAACAGGCCATGCTCGCCGCAGATAACTGGTGCGTTAAGGTAAAGGAGAAGGTCTATGGACCTTATTCCTCCCAGCAATTGCGCAAATTTGCGCATGAAGGACGCCTTGCGAGTTGGTCGCTGATTGCGCCCGCTGGTAGCCGGGAATGGCGCGAGGCGAGACGCGAAAAGACATTCGCCGCATT
>JBGTFV010000123.1:0-1834 GCA_041747095.1 Parvularculaceae bacterium | reverse complement strand
GCCATACGCGCCGGGTTTCGCGTCGTGCCGCTCACCGCCCAGCCCGCCGCCATCAACCGCCGCGCCAGCGCCTCGGCGGTATAGCCGTAACCAAGACAGACAAGGCGGGGAGGCTGAGACATCTGGATATCTTTCGCGACGTTGCCATTTCTTGACCGCGCGGTGCGAGAGTTTCAAGTTTGCGGTTTCCCCGTCGCCCTACAGAAGCGGCACTCCATGCGCCTGTTCGTCGCCATTCCGTTGCCGGAGATCATCGCCGACGCCGTCGCGCAGTTGCAGTCGGGCCTTGCGGGGGCGCGCTGGAGCGATCCTGAGCAGTTCCATCTGACGCTCGCATTTATCGGCGAGACCGACCGGCGCGGGTTGGAGGACGCCCATGCGGCGCTGTCAGACTGTCTGACGCCAGCTTTCGACCTGAGCCTTTCAGGCTGCGGATTTTTTGGCGGCGACCGGCCGCGTACGTTGTGGGTCGGCACGGCAAAATCGGAAGCGCTGATCCGCCTGCAGGCGAAGGTCGAAGCAGGCCTCAGGCGCGCCGGTTTCGACATCGAACGGCGCCGTTTTGCGCCCCATGTAACGATTGCGCGTCTCGGCGCGATTTCTCAGGATGAGGCCGCGCGATTTTCCGCGAGCCACAACCTGTTTTCGGTCGGTCCGTTTCCCGTAGCCTCATACAGCCTCTTTGAATCCCTGTCGGGCGGCGAGGGGCCGCATTACGAAGAGCGGGCGGTCTATCCGTTGCTCCTGGCCTGAGGGCTCGCGGCGAAGTTCTCGCGGGTCTATAGGAGGCGGGCTGCGCGGCCTTCAGCGCCTCGCGGCGAAGATTTCAACAACGAGGAAACCCCATGCAGTTCTCGCCTTCGTCGGTCGCCCACGCCGCTGTCCACCAAATGTACGCTGCGCTCGCGGGCATACTTGAAAAAGCTGAAGCCCATGCAAAGGCGAGCGGCGTTGAGGAGTCGGTTTATCTTGGCTGGCGGCTTGCCCCCGACATGTTCACGATGGCCCGTCAGGTGCAGATTGCTTGCGATATCTCAAGCCGTGGGCTCGCGCGCCTGGCCGGCGCCGAGCCGGTCTCCATGCCGGATACGGAACAGACCTTCGCGGAACTGCGCGCGCGGGTAACGAAGGCGCATGAGTTTATCAAAAGCCTCGACGCAAAGGCGATCGACGCCAATCCGGACGCCGACATTACGATCCCGATGCGGACGGAACAGATGACGATGAAACGCCATGAATTCCTTATGGGCTTCGTGCTGCCCAACCTCTATTTCCACACAACGACGGCCTACGCCATCCTGCGCGGTTGTGGCGTGCCGGTCGGCAAGGCCGACTTTCTTGCGCGTAAATAGATAGCCACAGAAAGGCTGCGGGCTGAAGTCGTTCAGCTCGCAGCAACGCGTTGACGGGCCGTCTGAAGGCGAATGATCTCCTTGGGCGCGATTGCGACGAAGCGCGATCGCCAGCGCGACCAGGCGGCGAGAATGTCCGCCGCCCGTGCGGAACCGGTCTCAGCCAGATGCCGCTCAATTAGGCTTCGGCAATCCTGTTCATTGGCGACCTGCCAGAATGCGTCGTCGGTCGTGTCGTCGAAATTCCGCCAGGCGACGCTATCGGCGTTGACCAGCCGATCGAACAGGCCCGCCTCGTCAAGCGCATAAGCGCGCCCGCCGGTCATGCCGGCGGCGAAATTGTCGCCAATCTCGCCAAGAATGACGACAGCGCCGCCAGTCATATATTCACAGCCATTTGACGCGCAGCCCTCGACAACCGCAAGCGCGCCGGAATTGCGCACGGCGAAGCGCCCGCCCGCGCGGCCGGCGGCGAAGAGCGC
>JBGTFV010000122.1:0-2579 GCA_041747095.1 Parvularculaceae bacterium | reverse complement strand
ACCTCCGCCGAGCCGTCATCTGAAACGAGGAATTTCGACAGGGCCGCACGCGATTCACCGGCGCCGGTTATCGAAGAAATTTTTCCATCCAGCCGCGGGCGCACGGTAAAGGCGACCTGCGCGGCAGTCGTCTGACGTCCCTCGATGAAGGTCTGCATGTCGCGCAGGAACAAGGCAATTTGCAGCTTGAAATTATCGCGGCCAACCCCGCCCGGCATGAACACGTTGCGTCCGAAAATCAGGATCTGGTTTCCCGCATCATAGACCACTGTCGTCACGCTGCTGACGCCGTTGAACTGATTCAGGTCCTCGAACGACACGCCGCCGCTCGCCTGCGCGGTTGAAATCAGCGCCTGCTTGCATCCGCTGGCGGTTGCAGCGTTGGCGCATTCAAAAAACCCGATCAAAAACTTGGCGCCGCCTTCGGTCGTCGCCAGCACGGAAGGCGCGCGGCCGCCGTTGCTTGGCTGCAACTGGCTGCCAATTTCGAAATCCGTGAGCATCGCTTGCACCTCAGCGGCGCTGATCGACTCGAGAGAGCGGCCGGCCGACAATGTCGAATTGCTCGTCTGGGCCGAAGCCGCAGACGCTCCCGCCAGAATCGCCGCGCCCACCAACAGTTTCAATACGTTACGCATCAGCCCCTCGCTCTTTCCCAACCTGCCCCGCGGCGGCGCCCACTAATTCACGCGGCGACCGCTTCTGGTCCGCTTCCTGTAAACGTTAACACATCGTCGCAGGGAGATGGCAATCCGTCGAGACCCCTGATTCAACTCATTTTTGCGGATGGGACCTGGCGTTTTACTTCTGTCGTCGTTTGGCATTAACATTTGCGCGTGGGCGAAGGCGGGGAGCGGGGTTCGCGAGCCATGAGAATTTCTGACAACGGGATAGCGCTGATCAAGCGGTGGGAAGGGCTGGAGCTAAAGTCTTATCAGGACATCGCCGGCATCTGGACCATTGGATACGGCCATACGGAAACAGCCGGCCCCAACCAGCAGATAACCGAGCGGGAAGCGGAAGAACTTCTCGCACGTGATCTTCGCCCCCGCGAGAAAGCTGTTTCCGAGCTGACGAAAGTGCCGCTTAACCAGAACGAGTTCGATGCGCTCGTCAGTTTCGTCTACAATGTCGGCATCAATGCGTACAAAGGCTCGACCGCGCGCAAGCGCTTGAATTCCGGCGATCGTCCGGGCGCCGCCGACGCGCTTACCTGGTGGAACAAGGCGACCATCAATGGCGTCCTGCAGGTCTCGCGCGGCTTGTCGAACCGCCGCGCTGACGAAAAAGCGTTGTTCCTGCGGCCCGCCAACCCGCCGATTGTCAGTGATCCGACGAACGTGACGGAAAACTCTCGTCTGACGCCCGTCGAAGACTCACCGCGCCGTAATAGTCTGGGCGACAGCCGGACGCTTCAGGGCTCGACCGTCGCCGGCGGCGCCGGCATCGCCGCCTCTTCCATGGGCAAGGAGAGCGCTGAGGAACTGGACGCGCGCGCTGCGCGTGAAGCCGAAAATACGGTGATCGTGCCCGTTCCGCGGGACGAAACGGCAGCCGAAAAGACGGGCGCGGACGGGGTCTCTGTTGAGGATGCGCCTGTTTCCGGGTCGCCTGAATCCGAGCCCTCACCCGTCGAAGAAATTGCAGCCTCGCCCCCACCGGCTGCGCCCGTGGCGGAAGCCCCTCCTCCCGGCTCCGCGCCAATCGTCGTCGACGAGGACGGCGCGCCGGTTGACCTCGACCCAGCGGAGCGGATGGAGACGATCGAGACGGTGACATACCGTCCGACAAAAGAAGAAAAATATCAGGCGGAGGCGCAAATCCAGTTCGCGCTGCAGATATTGATTGTGCTGGCAGTTCTCTACGTTGTGCTGGCGCGCTTTGATGATTGGCTGAAGTATCGACGCTAACCGTCCGGTCGGTCGACTTGCCCCGCCTGTCGCACAGAGCCCCTAAACGCGTCGGCGGGTCTGGAACCGCGTCACCATCAATTGCCCAGTCCGCAATGCGTCGAGCCGGTCGGCCCAGAGGGCGGAAAAGCCGGACAGGGTAGCCAGAAGCTCCGCACGCAGATCAGTGTCGGGCTCGGCGCGGGCGACGTCATAGACGCCGCGCCAGCGCGCAAAACCGCGCGTAATCAGTGGCGCGAAATGCTTCGTTTCGTCGACCGCGTCGTTGACGCGCAGCCCCGCGCGTTCGAGCAGATCCGCCGTCTCGACCTGTGTTGTCGGCGCGCCCGCCCATGGCTCGCGGAAACACGAGCGCAACCGCGCGCCCCGGCGCGATACCGTGAAATCAATCATCGTTGCGGGAGCGCCGACTTTGATCAGGCTGGCGGCGAAACTGTTGAACGCGAGCGCATCAGCAGCGCGATGGGCCTCAAAGAATGAGAGGGCGCCGTCATGGGGCGTCGAAGCGGCGCGCGGGCGCGCGCTATAGGGTTTGACGCGGCGATCCCGCGAGGCTGACGCTTGCGAGAATCCGGTCGTGCGCCATTGGGAAAAAGATTTCAGATCGCCCAGCGGTCCGCCGGTTCCAGCCCCCAACACGACAACGCGCGCGCGCGGCGCAAGAGCGAG
>JBGTFV010000121.1:0-3058 GCA_041747095.1 Parvularculaceae bacterium | reverse complement strand
CCGGCCGCGGATAGCGCAAGAAAGCGACGCCGCGAGAGTTCTCGTCGGGTGACAAATGTGACCGCCCGCGTTGAGTTTGCGCTGTTGCGCGCGGCGACGAGCGCGCGCCTTAGCGCGCTAAATGCTGGTGAATGCGCCATGAGTTTTCTCCCCGGACCAATGACCGCGTAAGGCTAAGCTGCGCCGCCGCGCAACTGAAGCCCTCTGGAACATCAGGCAGGCCCTGCGGCGAGGCTCATTTCGCGGGGCGATTGACCATCATTTTTTTCAGTTCGGCGATCGCCTCGGCCGGGTTCAGTCCTTTGGGACAAACCTGCGCGCAATTCATGATCGTATGGCAACGATAAAGCTTGAACTCGTCCTCGATCATGTCGAGGCGCTTGTTGCGCTCCTCGTCGCGGCTGTCGGCGACCCAGCGATAGGCCTGCAGCAGGGCGGCGGGCCCGAGATATTCCTCTTCGCCCTGCTTGTCGCCGTTCCACCAGTATGAGGGGCAGGAGGTCGAGCAACAGGCGCACATGATGCACTCATAAAGCCCGTCGAGCTTTTTACGATCATCCGGAGACTGAATAAATTCGGTTTTCCTGCCCTCATTGTCGGCCTGCAGGAAGGGCTCGATATAAGCGTGCTGTCTGAAAAAGTTGGTCAGGTCGGTGACGAGATCCTTGATCACCGGCTGATGCGGCAACGGATAGATCGCGATGTCGCCCGATCCGCACTCGTCCATGCCCTTGGTGCAGGCGAGCGTGTTGGCGCCGTTGATGTTCATGGCGCACGAGCCGCATACGCCCTCGCGGCAGGAACGTCTGAACGCAATCGTCGGATCGACCTCGTTCTTGATCTTCAACAAGGCGTCGAGCACCATCGACACATTGGCGACGTCGATCTCATAGGTATCGACGCGCGGATTTTCGCCGTCGTCCGGATCGTAGCGATAGACCTTGAACGTCCGGTATTTGCCGGCGCCGTTGGCGACGCTGCGGTCGGCGCGGTGCGCGCGCCCCTTGCCGGTGAGGCGGGAATTCTTCGGGAGAGTGAGTTCAACCATGATGCGCCAGCTGCCGCCTCTTGTCGTCTTGGGTCAGGGTCGTCATGCAACGACCGTTTGACGACAAACTACAGCCGAGCGGGTGTCCGGGGAAAGGTCGCCAACGCCGCAGCCGCGCGTTAACGCTGGCCAGAAAGCGGCGCCCGGTCGGTCTTTCGTTCGGGGCGCAGCAGGCAGCCTAGAAACAAAAAAGACGCCGCGATCAACAGGATAAGCGCTTCAAATCCGGCGCCCGCATCGTTGAGGAAATTAACTGTCGCGCAGGTGCTGGCGATCACAAGATAGGGAAGCACCGGCGGTTCTGTCCGCAGATAGCGAATTACGAACAGCGCCAGCGTCGCGATCAGCAACGTCACGGAACACACGTCAAACGCTGTCATCGCCTGCCCCCGCTGCCCTGAGTAGTAAGACTAGCGCGCCGCACTCAACGCGGCGTTAACGGCGTTTTGTCAATTGCGAGGGGTCAGATCGCCGATTTGACGGGGCGCAAGGCGTCGAACGATGGCTCGCGACGTTCGGACCGTGCGACGAACGCCTCCCGGATGTCGTCGGGGCGCAGCATCGCGGCGTTCCACAAAGCGATGTAGTCGAGCGCATCGGGCGTCGAGTGATCGCGCGAATAGGTGATCAGCGCCTTGCAGCCGGCCACCGCAAGCGGGGAATGGGCGGCGATCTGGCGGGCGACGCCCATCACACCGCCGAGCAGCGCCTCATGCGTCGGATATACCTCGTTCACGAGGCCGATTTCCTTCGCCTTCACTGCGGGCAGCCGCTCGGCCGTATACGCCATTTGCCGCGCCCACCCCTCGGGGATGACTTTCGCAAGGCGGGGGAAAGTGCCGACGTCAGCCGTCATGGCGATGGCGGTTTCCTGCACGCAGAAGAACGCGTCCTCGCTGGCGTAACGGCAGTCAGCGGCGGTGGCCAGATCAACGCCCGCGCCGATCGCGCCGCCCTGCACGGCGACGAGCACCGGCTGGCGGGCGCGCTCAAGGCAAGTGAAGGTATTCTGGAGGGCGCGCACCTTGTGGCGGAACGCCTCAGCCGAAACATGCGGATTGGCTCCATCCGCATCGAGGCTTCCCTGCATGAAGACCGAGATGTCCATGCCCGCGGTGAAGTGCTTGCCTTCAGACGAGATAACGATCACGCGCGCCTCGCCCGCCGCCGAGATGGCGTCGATCGCGGCGGGGAACTCGGTCCAGAACTCGGGGATCATCGAGTTCATTTTTTCAGGCCGATTGAGGCGGAGATGGGCGATGCGATCGGCAGTCTCGACGGTGAAACAGGCGTAGGGCATGGCGATGCTCCGTGACGGCGGCGCAAGGATCAATCTTCGGCGAGCTTATCCCTGACGATCGTCAACCGCCACGCCAATGCGCAGCGAAACGCTGAGCTGTCCTCCGGGCTTAATAACGTCGCGTCCGAAAGCGCCGGGCAAATGGGTGATCGGTTCGAGGCAGAAGAAATCTGCGCCCGCGGGCGCATAGACATGCAGGATCGGCGCGTCAGAGCGCAGCGCCATCCGGATGTCGCCGGTCTTGATCAACGCCTCGCCGGAAAAGTTGACAAATGAATGGTCGAGCGTTCCGCCCGGTAGCGGCGCAGCGCGCCCCGCGCCCAGTCCGCCCGGAAGCGGGCCCAATGCGCCGGCGGCCTCATTTGTCGGCGGCGTCCACATTTCGGTTGCAGAAAACGACACGCGCGTGTCGGGCGTCCGGTGGAAATAAGGGTGCAGCCCAAGTCCCGCAGGCATAGGCCCCTCGCCCAAATTCATCAGCGTCAGGTCGATGCGCAGGCCCCCTTCGGCAACGCGCACGGCCTGCGCCGCTTCATAGGCGAAGGGGAACGCGCCTTGCTCGTCGCCGCGATGGCGATAGCGCATGTCCGCGCGATCGAGCGTCTGATCCCGCAACGCCCAGCGCCGCACCCAACCCTCTCCGTGCAGCGCGTGATCGGCATCGCACGCCGGCAGCGTCGGCTTCAGCGGCCAATGCCGGCCGCCAAACG
>JBGTFV010000120.1:0-1824 GCA_041747095.1 Parvularculaceae bacterium | reverse complement strand
CGCGAAAGCGGACCGATCGCGATTTTTGCAAACGCTCGATACAGCGATTTTGAGATTGATGAAGTAAAGCCGGGCAAGCGCCGATTGCCGCTTCGGTCCTGGCAGAAGGCGATCAACCCGCCTGCCCTTGCGCCTTTGCGGGTGGATGCGCCGCCTGTCCATTCGGCGCGGCGACGCCGCCGCCCATGCGCTTTTCAAGTCGTAGGGCGAACCACTCGATCAGCCGCCGCCACAGCTCGTCTTTCAGGACAGCGCCCTCATAATCGAAATCGAGATTGGGGTTGTCGTTGATCTCGATGACAAAAACGCCGCGGTCATTCTCTTTCAGGTCGATGCCGTAGAGCCCGTCGCCGATGAGGCGCGCCGCCTTGACCGCTGTTGCGACAACCGCAGGCGGCGCGTTCTCGATCGCCAGCGTCGTTGCGCCGCCGGCGGTCATGACGCCTGAAGGACCGTATTTGATAATCTGCCAGTGGCCGCGCGCCATGCGGTACTGGCTCGCGAACAATGGCTCGCCGTTCAGCACGCCGACGCGCCAGTCAAATTCTGTCGGCATATATTCCTGCGCGAGGATCAGCGCGGTATCCTTGAAAAGCGTCTTGGCCTGATCCTGCAATTCGCTCAGCGTGCCAACTTTGTGTACGGAGCGACTGAAAGAGCCGTCCGGCGCTTTCAGAACAACGGGCGAACCGAGCCGGGCGAGTACATCGCCGAAGTTCGACTTCTCGTCGAGAATCTCCGTACGCGGCGCCAGGATACGCGCGTTATCCAGCAATTCCTTCAAATAAACCTTGTTCGTGCAACGGATCATCGATTCCGGATCGTCGATAACCGGCATGCCTTCCTGCTCGGCCCGCCGGGCAAAGCGATAGGTGAAATTGTCGATCGCGGTTGTCGCGCGAATGAACAACGCGTCGAACTCTGCAAGGCTCGCCAGTTCGTTCGGGTAAAGCGGTTCAACCTCGACGCCCATCTTGTCGGCGACAGCGGCAAGTTTTTTCAGCGAGGCAGCCGAAGATGGCGGGTTTTCCTCTTTCGGATCGGTCAGTACGGCGAGCGACCATTTGGCGGCCGCCTTTGCCTTCGGCGCGGTCCAGCGGCGACGCGTGTGCTGATCGAGCGCTGCAAGGAAAAACTGACGTTCCTCGCCCTTCAGTTTATGGGGCGCCATGATGCGCAGCGACTGGATCTGGGGCTTTGGGCCGGTTCCAATCACCGTTTCCAGAACGGGCGTGCGGAACCAATCGTAGAGAAGCTTGGCGAACCGGTCATAGCCGCGAACTTCTGCCGTCGCGAACGAGACAAGCAGTCGCTCGACCGGCGGCGCGCCGCCCTCCATGTCGCGATGGAGCGCCGCTTCAAGCTCCGGCAGGGCGTGCTGGTAGAGCGACTTCTGGCGGAGTTCCACCATCGACTGCACCGTTGGGGCAACGCGGTGCCGGCGCGCCTCGGCCAGCAGCGAGGCGTAATATCCCTCGCTCTGATAAGCGTAGCTGCGCGCCAGATTGATGATGTTCGGGCGCCGACCGGTGAACAGCGTCGGCGTTGTCAGGTAATCGCGCGTGCGCATCACCTTGTGCGGGGTCTCGTGCTGCGCGAGATCGCCGGTGTACTCAACGAGAATCAGCCAATCACTCATGCGGCGATGCTGATCCTCCGGCGCAGGAAACAACTCTCGAGAGCGACTGCATCATGGCTGGGCGCCTCTGCCGCCCTCATCTTCGGAAGTTAGCTCGCGCTGCATGACGAGTGCAGCCTCACCATCATCGTAATATTCCGGTTTGATTGAAAGTTCCTTGAACCGGGCGCGGTGATATAGCCGCC
>JBGTFV010000119.1:0-12021 GCA_041747095.1 Parvularculaceae bacterium | reverse complement strand
CCCGGTCCTGGCTGGACTTGTCGCCACCGCCGAGAATGATCACCAACTCCTCGCCCCGTTGCCCGAAATACACTCGGTAACCTGGCCCGAAATCAATCTTCAGTTCACTCACACCTTCGCCGACGGGCGCGACCCTTCCGGGATTACCACGTTCCAACCGGGCGAGCCGGCGCAACACTTGTGCGGCTCCCGCGCGGTCGCGCAGATTGTCGATCTACTCCTCGAACACGTCGGACTTGAGTATTGTTGGCATAAAGAATTGTAGCCTATTGGCTACAATTGTAAAGAGCTTTTAGGAGAGTGTCGCCTTTCGGCGAACTCCTGCCCGGCGCTGTGACCTGAGACCCTCGGGTTCCTCATTCATTTCGAGAGTCTGGCCCTTTCATAGCCCATGGTTTGAGGTGTGGCGAGCGCGTCGGGAGCGAGGCTCCCCACATGCACGAGCGACCGGCGCGCTGCGGGCGTCAGCCCGCCCAGGGATGAGTGGGGCCGGTGGTGGTTGTAGTCGTGTCGCCAGCGCCCCAGCATCTTGCGAGCATGGGCCAGGCTATCGAACACTTCTTCGTTCAGGCATTCATCTCGGAGCTTCCCGTTGAAGCTTTCGACGAAGCCGTTCTGCTGCGGCTTGCCTGGCGCGATGTAGTGCCAGGCGATGCCGGTTTCGTTCTGCCATTCGAGGATGGCGCGACTGGTCAGCTCCGTCCCATTGTCGGAGACGATAGTTTCAGGCCTGCCGTAGAGCCGGATGCAGCGATCCAGTTCGCGGGCGACGCGGGCGCCGGAGATGGAGGTATCTGCGACCAGCGCCAGGCATTCTCTTGTATAGTCATCGATTACGTTCAGCATGCGGAACCGACGTGCAGGTCCGAACACGTCGGACACGAAGTCGAGGCTCCAGCGCTTTGATGGGCCATCCGGCACAGGCATAGGCTCGCGGGTGCCCGTGGCGCGCTTGCGGCCGCGGCGGCGTTTCACCGATAGACCTTCCTCCTTGTAGAGACGTCTCAGCTTCTTCTGGTTCATCACAATGCCTTCCCGTTCGAGCATGATGGCGATACGCCGGTAACCAAACCGGCGGCGTGTTTCGGCGATCTTCCGCATGCGTTCGCGGATCTCCGGATTGTCCGGTTCCGGTACACGCCTGACAGTCTTTGGATCGACGCTGACCAATCGGCAGGCGCGGCGCTGGGAGATCTCGTATTTGTCGATGACCTTCAACGCCGCATCCCGCTTCGATTGGGGCGTCGTCAGTTCTTTCCCAGCAGGTCTTTCAGGATCGAGTTGTCGAGCATGCTGTCAGCCAGCAGCTTCTTCAGCCGCCCATTTTCGGTCTCAAGAACCTTCAGCTTGCGGGCGTCCGACACGTCCATCCCGCCATACTTCGCCTTCCATTTGTAGAAGGTGGCGGAGCTGACTCCGTGCCGCCGGCAGACGTCTGCCGTGGCCATGCCACGCTCCTGTTCAGCCAGGATCGCGATGATCTGTTCGTCGGTGAATTTGCTCTTGCGCATTGTCTGTCTCCGTTACGACAGACTCTCTATTCAAATGCGGGACCAATTGGGGCTCAGGTCATCGCCTGAAAACGCCAAAGAAGCTTGTGCATCGGTGATCGGTCAGCATGGCGGCAAAGCGGGTTGAAGGGCGGTCGCTGTCGCTACCCCTTATCTCGTCGACTACCGATCCAAGTTTTGCTCCCTTTTCATCGACAATATCCACATCACTGGACCAGAGCACGGCGGCGGGTTCGGCCCGCAGTGCGGCGATCGACTTTTCGAGAAAATTCGGAGCGACGAGATCGTCGTGCGCGCGCCTTTCGGACTGTCATGGGTCGTCGCCGCAAGCGTCGCGGCGAGCGCGCTCAGCTATCCAATCGTCGCCGCCGTGACTTGGCCGGAATTCGGCGGCAAACATCTTTATTATTTGAGACCAACGGTGGAAACGATCATCGCAACAGGCGTCATGGCGGCTGGCGTTTTGCTGCTTGCGCATATCTTGCCTACATGGATCAACGGTCTGCTTGCGGTTTCCATCAAGGCCGCCGCAGGAGCAGCGCTATACGGCGCAATTAGTATAGCGATCTCGCCAGATCGGATGAGGGAAATCGGGAACTGGGCTGTGCAAAGGAGATAACGGCTGGCTCAGACCAGTAACCTAACGTCAGGCCATTTTTGAACGCTCTGCAAAATGATCGTATCCCTTATTGGGGGCCATCGATCGCTTTCCGTCATCGTCGACCAGCGTAACGCCGGCGCCGCGAACAACCGAGCCGATACGCGTAACCGGCGTCTTGGTGAGCTGGGACGCAAGCTCGATCGCTCGCCGGCGCGAGGATGGCCCGGTAAAGGCGATTTCATAATCGTCGCCGGCGTTTGCGAGCGATAGCAAGGCGTCCGCCCGATCCGGTTGGCGGTCGACCCATTGGACGGCGGCCGCCGATAACGGCGCGCGCTCCAGCAGCAGTTCGATCTGCACGCCCGACTGCTTTGCGATGTGACCGAGGTCTGCAATCAGCCCGTCCGAGACGTCGATTGAGGCGCTTGCAAGACCGCCAAGGGCGCTACCAATGCCGAGGCGCGGACGCGGCAGCTGATAGCGATCAATGAGATAGGCGCGGTCGTCGGCGGGAAAACCCTTCGGCTTCTGCGCGGCTTTCAGCCCGAGCCCGCCATCGCCAATCGTTCCGGTAACATAAACATCGTCGCCCGCCGCTGCGCCGCTGCGCAAGACAACGCCGGATTTCGACGCTGAGCCAAAGATTGTCACTGAAATTACGAACGGCGCCGACGGCGCCGCGTGAACGGTCGTATCCCCACCGTACAATGAGAGTTTGAACTCTTGCTGGTCAAGTTGCAGACCCTCCGCGAACGCCGCAATCTGACGAACATCAATCGAGCGTGGCAGCGCCAGTCCGAGAAAATATCCGACCGGCTTGGCCCCTTTAGCGGCGAGGTCGGAAAGATTGACCCGCAACGCCTTTCGGGCGATCCGGTCCATGGGATCGCCAGCGAGGAAATGCACGCCAGCGATCAGAATATCTTTCGATACAACGTAAGATCTTTCAGCCAGCGTCGCAGCGTCGTCAGTCAGACCATAAGCGCCTTCGACGCCGGCGGTCAGCGGCGCAAAATAACGCTCAATGAGATCAAACTCGCTCTCTAACACATCATCCGTCTGCCAATGGATCTGGCGCGCCTACGGGCAAGTGCTTTAGCGAACGGGCTGCGGCGTCAAGAACGCCGTTGACGAAGCCAGGCTCGTCGCCCTCGAAGAACGCCTTCGCAATTTCCACATATTGGTCAATTGTAACAGCGGTGGGTGTCGAAGGTTCGTTCACGATTTCGTAGACCCCTGCCCTCAGGATGGCGCGCGCGGTCGAATCCAGACGGGACAACGTCCAATTTGTCGACAGAAGCGACTCAATCATCCGGTCTATGCGCTTCTGGCCCGAGACAACGCCGCGCAAAATTCGCGCGAACAAGTCGCGGTCAGGCTCGCCGAGAACGAAGCCTTCGGCAGTCGCGCCGAAGCGGTGGGTCATGAACTCGAGTATAACGGATTCAACGCCGGCCCCGGAGATATCCATCTGGTAGAGCGCCTGAACGGCGGCCATCCGCGCCTCGCCGCGCGCCTCGCTCCATTCCGATGTCTGCGATCGCGCCGCCACGTCAGTTCGCCTCTGTGCTTTCCTGGTCGTCGAGCCCGTCGAGAAATTGCTCGAAGTCCTTTGCTTCGCGGAAATCCTTGTAAACGGACGCGTAGCGGACATAAGCAACCTCGTCGAGCCCGGCGAGCCCGGCCATGACGAACTCGCCTATCGTCTTCGACTCGATTTCGCTCTCGCCGCTCGATTCAAGCCGCCGGATGATACCCGAGACCATCTGTTCGACGCGCTCAAGGTCCACATTTCGTTTGCGCAGCGAAATCTGGACAGATCGCATGAGTTTATCGCGATCGAACGGCACCCGCCTGCCGGAGCTTTTTATCACGACAAGCTCGCGCAGCTGCACCCGCTCAAACGTCGTGAACCGGGCGCCGCAGGCTGAGCATTGCCGCCGACGGCGGATCGACGAGCCGTCCTCAGCCGATCTGGAGTCCTTCACCTGCGTGTCGTCGCATCCGCAAAAAGGACACCTCATGGATCAGTTCTTCCGTCGTCGTATCTTGATCAGGGAATCGCGATCAGGCGTAAATCGGAAAGCGCGCAGTGAGCGTTCTCACGCGATCAAACACGAGGCGCTCGCGCTCGCCCATGTCTTCGCCAGCGGCAAGCGCATCCAGGATTTCAGCCATCAAGGCGCCAACTTCCTGGAACTCCGTCGGCCCAAAGCCACGCGTAGTTGACGCGGGAGAGCCAACTCTGATGCCTGACGTTATCGCCGGCTTTTCCGGGTCAAACGGTACGCCGTTCTTGTTGCAGGTAATCCCTGCGTTTTCGAGGCTGCGTTCAGCCGCGTCGCCTTTTACGCCCTTGGGCCGCAGATCGATCAAGGCGAGATGGGTATCGGTTCCCCCGGAAGCGACAGCATATCCCGCCTCAACAAGTGTTGCTGCGAGCGTCTTTGCATTGGCGATAACGGCCTGCCCATAGGCGCGGAATTCGGGGCGCAACGCTTCGCCGAATGCTACCGCCTTGCCCGCGACAACATGCATCAAGGGCCCGCCCTGAATACCGGGGAAAAGCGCCGAGCGGATTTTTTTTGCAAGATCGGAGTCGTTCGTCAGAATAAGTCCGCCGCGCGGACCGCGTAGCGTCTTGTGGGTCGTTGTCGTCACGACGTCCGCAACGCCGATTGGCGTTGGATAAAGTCCTGCGGCGACCAGCCCCGCAAAGTGAGCCATGTCAACGAGCAGCTTGGCGCCGACTGCATCGGCGATTTTCCGGAATCTCGGAAATTCGATAATGCGCGAATAGGCGCTACCGCCAGCAATAATGAGCTTTGGACGGTGTTCATGCGCGAGCGCCTCGACGGCGTCGTAATCAATCAAATGATCGTCCCGGCGAACGCCGTAATGAACAGGTTTGAACCACTTGCCCGATTGATTCGCTTTGCCGCCGTGCGTGAGGTGTCCGCCAGCCGCGAGGTCCATACCGAGAAAACAGTCGCCGGGCTTGAGCAGCGCCATGAACACCGCCTGATTCGCCTGACTGCCAGAATGGGGCTGCACGATCGCTTCGGCGGCGCCGAACAACCTGCAGGCGCGCTCAATAGCTAGCGTCTCGACCTGGTCGACGAATTCGCATCCGCCATAATAACGCCGACCCGGATATCCTTCGGCATATTTATTGGTCAGCACTGAGCCTTGCGCCTCCAGAACTGCTCGCGAAACGATGTTTTCAGAGGCAATCAGCTCGATCCGCTCTTGCTGCCGGTTAAGCTCACGGGAAACAATTGCGCCAACTTCGGGATCGGCGTCGTCGAGGTCGCGGGAGAAAAAGCTCTGCCGGACTTGCATCGCGGAAACATTCATTTCGGCATTCCTTTCGATCGCTTGCGCTGTGGCTGGCCTCGCAACAGAAGTCGTCGCTCAGCGACGACAGCGCAGCCCGATATTCAAACCGGATATACGCCCACCGCTCCAGCCGGGCAATGCGACCCCGGCCCGCGTCGACAGTCGCGCCGGACGTACGGGTGCGCATGTTTCGACGACAACCTGCGATGTATATTTTTATGGCGACGCTTACCGAAAATTGCTGCTGGCGCAGCGATCACTCTGACTTCACTGAAAAGCGTACTTGATTTCTCAAATATAGGAGCCTATTTGGAATATTCTGAGCTCGTTGGGCAAAATAAACCGGCTCGGACAAATCTAGAGGGGGATTAATGGCAATTGTCGCAGGCTAGCGCCCGTGCGACGAGGCCGAAGTTACTGAGGAGGTGGTTTCATGTCTGATTCGGATTATTCCATGAGCGCGGCGGATACGCTGCATCTAGCGACCGATATTGTATCGGCGTTCGTTACCAATAATACTCTCAGCGCAGAGAGGCTTCCGTCTCTGCTGCAGGAAGTGCATGACGCAGTCAAAGCGCTCGCGGCTGGCGGCACCGCCAGCGCTGGCGCGCAGGAACCAGCCGTTGCGATCAAGAAATCCGTAACGCCAGATTACGTGATCTGCCTTGAAGACGGCAAGAAATTGAAAATGCTGAAGCGCTACCTGCGCACGCAATACAATCTCTCCCCTGAAGAATACCGTCGGAAATGGAACCTGCCCGCTGACTATCCGATGGTCGCGCCGAATTACGCAAAGCGCCGGTCAGAATTCGCCAAGCAAATCGGACTCGGGCGAATCGCCGGCGAGCGGCGGCCTCCTGCCCCACGAGCGGCGGCAAAGAAAGCTGGCGCAAAGCCGCGCGGTAGACCGCGGAAGGCTGCCTGAGACGACCGTGGGCTTCTGAACAACAAAAATTCGGCCGCACCCATTATTGTGCGGCCGAATTTTTTAGGGATCGGCTGTGCGGACCCACCAGGCGAATACCGTATCGTTACTTTAAAGCCGGTAGCGAACCTGGTCGGCCCAAAAACGTTCGAGCCGCTGCAACGTCTTGTTCGTGCTGGCCATCAAGTCGATGTCGACGCCGCCCACCTGTTCCACAGACCCAAGCTGACGCTCGAACAGGTCAGAAATCTTTTCGCGCACATGCAGACCCGTCGGCGTCAGCGAAACGCGCTTCGAGCGGCGATCGACATCCGAACGCTGGTCGCGGATGTAACCTTTGTCGATGAGCTGCTTCAGATTATACGACACGTTCGAGCCGAGATAATGCCCGCGCGAGCGCAGCTCTCCGGGGGTCAGTTCCGCATCGCCGATGTTATAGAGAAGCAGCGCCTGCACGGAGTTTATGTCCGTCTGGCCGAGGCGTTCTAACTCATCCTTGATGACGTCGAGCAACTGCCGGTGCAGACGCTCAACAAGATGCAGCAATTGCAGGTAGGATGCCCGCAAGGTCTCCGGCGTCGGGAGCGATTTGTCGCTCCGCCCTATTACCGCCGCGTTCATCGCCCGTTCAGCCACTGCTGCTGCTCCCGCCTTAAATTTGTCTAAGAACAATCAGGAAACTACCCAGACTCTCTAAAAGCTGCGTTAAGTCCGGACGTTCGAGTTGCAATCAATTGCAAGCGTGAGCGATAAACTTTTGGAAACCTTTGACCGCCGAAGGAAGCCGCATGAACACGACCCGGCAGGAATTTCCCACCTCGCGCCTGCGCCGCCTGCGCGCCAGCGCCTGGTCGCGCGCCCTCGTCGCCGAGACGTCGCTGTCGCCGCAAAAACTCATCTGGTCAATCGTCCTGTGCGAAGGCGAGAACCGCCGCGAGCCGGTCGCTTCGATGCCGGGCGTTGAGCGCTTGTCGGTCGACGAGGCAGTCAAGGCCGCCCGCGAGGCAAAAAGTCTCGGCATTCCAGCACTCGCCCTTTTTCCGCATACGTCGGCCGCCCATCGCAGCGCCGACGCGCGCCTTGCTCTCGACCCGAAAAATCTGATGTGCCGGGCGGCGCGCGCCATCAAGGACGCCTCACCCGATATCGGTCTGATGGCCGACGTTGCACTCGATCCCTATACCGATCACGGCCATGACGGACTGATGCGCGACGGCGTCATCCTGAACGATCCAACCGTTGAGATGCTGGTTCAGCAGGCGATTGTCGAAGCGCGCGCCGGCTTCGACATCGTCGCTCCTTCCGACATGATGGACGGCCGCATCGGAGCCATCCGGCGCGGGCTGGAAACCGAAGGCCTCATCGACACTCAGATCATGTCGTATGCGGCGAAATACGCCTCCGCCTTCTATGGGCCCTATCGCGACGCGATCGGCTCGTCAGGCGTCTTGCAGGGGGACAAGCGCACCTATCAGATGGATCCTGCGAACACGGATGAAGCGCTGCGCGAGGTAGCGATGGATATCGCCGAAGGAGCCGACAGCGTCATGGTCAAGCCGGCGGGCGCTTATCTCGACATCATCCGGCGCGTCAAGGATACGTTCCGTATACCGACTTTCGCGTTTCAGGTTTCTGGCGAATACGCTATGATCGTCGCCGCCGAACGGAACGGCTGGATCAACGGCGACGCCGCCGTTCTGGAAAGCCTGATGGCGATCCGGCGCGCCGGCGCCGACGGCGTCATCACCTATTTCGCTCCCCGCGCGGCGCGGTTGCTCGGAGCGTAACAAATAGTCCCTCAGTCGATATGCGGATAAATTGCGCCAAGAGCTAGCCATAGGTCTTGACGAACATCGTAATCAGCGCCGGGAGGTTTCTCCGTTCGTGCACGAAATCAGCGATGAGGAGTTCATCGTCGCGGCGGAGATAGACAACATAGTGACCGCCAGCCTTTATATAATGCAGATCCTCGGCGTCTCCCTCCGCAACGATGGCCGAGCACGGACGGCCGTGCGGGGGCTCGTTGTTCGCGAGCGACGCAAGCCGCGCGAGCAGCGTCCGCCGATATTGGTCCGCTTGCTCCTCTCCGAACATGTCAATGGAATAACGGAAGATATCCGCAAGACTTGTCTCGGCGCGCGCCGACAACCGGTACCGACTCATCGACGAGCATCGACCTTGGCTTTTTCAAACGCGGCGTTAACCGCCTCTTCCCCGTCCCGGAGGCGGCCAGCGCAAATATCGTCCATGCCGGCGCGCACACCGAGGCGGAGTTCTTCGAATGCCGCCTCCTGCTCTTCAATCAGGCGCAGGCCAGCGCGCATGACCTCGCTCGCATTCTGAAAGCGGCCGCGCGCGATCAGACGCTCAATCATCGCGGCCTGCTCATCGGTGATGACGGCGTTTTTAGTAGCCATAAGCCGCTCCCGATCTACGATGGCAATATATGCCAATGAATTTAGCGCCGCAAGTTGACCCTGTACGAGTCCAGTCCGCCGTATTATGCGGGCGACAGGAAATTCAAGGAGAGCCCACCCATGCGCGCCCTCATCAAAGCAAAGCCCGAAGAAGGCATCTGGATGGCGGACGTCGCGCGCCCGGCGATCGGGCCCAACGACGTGCTGATCAAGGTCCGGACGACGGCCATCTGCGGCACGGATGTGCACATCTATAACTGGGACGCGTGGGCGCAGAAGACGATCCCCGTACCGATGGTCGTCGGCCACGAGTTCATGGGCGAGATCGTCGAAATCGGTTCCGAGGTGCACCCGGAACATTCCAAGATGAAGATCGGCGACCGGGTGTCGGTGGAAGGTCACGTCACCTGCGGCTATTGCCGCAACTGCCGCGCGGGCCAGCGACACCTTTGCCGCAACACGCAGGGCATTGGCGTCAACCGCCCGGGGGCCTTTGCGGAGTACATCGCAGCGCCAGCGTTCAACGTCTATCGCCTGCCTGACGACATCTCGAATGAGCTTGGCGCAATCTTCGATCCGTTCGGCAATGCGGTGCACACTGCGCTTGCCTATGATCTCGTCGGCGAGGACGTATTGATCACCGGCGCCGGACCCATCGGCGTCATGGCGGCCGCCGTCGCGCGCTTCTGCGGCGCAAGACATGTGGTCATCACTGACATCAACGATTTCCGCCTCGACCTTGCGCGGAAGATGGGCGCGAGCCGCGCCGTGAACGTCTCGCGCGAAAACCTGCGCGACGTCATGTCGGAACTTGGCATGACGGAAGGCTTTGACGTCGGACTCGAAATGTCCGGCGCGCCTGCGGGCTTCGCCTCGATGCTCGACACCATGAACCATGGCGGCAAGATTGCGATGCTCGGCATCATGCCAAACGGCGCGGGCGTCGATTGGGACAAGATCATCTTCAAGGGTCTCGAGATCAAAGGCATTTATGGCCGCCGCATGTTCGAGACCTGGTACAAGATGGGGGCGCTGCTTCAGGCGGGCCTCAATCTTGCGCCGATCCTCACCCACCGCTTTCCGGCGGCGGACTATCAGAAGGGCTTCGACGTCATGCGCTCGGGCCAGTCGGGCAAAGTCGTGCTGGAGTGGTAAAACGCCCGCTCGAAGCGTGAAAGTGGATCTTGTAGATCGAATGGATCGAATGGACGCGCCTCGCGGCAATTTGCGAAAACGGGAAGCCGCGCGCGCAGTTTCGCTCTGCGCGCGATCCGCAGCTGCGGACGTCGCGTTGCGCAGGCCCGGCCGAGCGACCTGAAAAGCAAGGCAGGCCGGCCTGTTCGCCTGTTTGGCGAAACTATCCGCCCGCTGACTTTTTCTGACGTCTCTTTCCATACCCCAAGGCTAAGGCAGCCATCGGGGGTGGGGGATAACTTTTTTTCAAGATTATTTTCGCCTGCGCGGCGCAATCAGTCTTGACTGGTCGCAGCCAGCGAGACGACGCGGAGCATTTCCCCTGTCGCGATATTCCTGAAGCGGTCGACCGCTTCAATAACATGGGCTCGCCGAACAAGGATTGTCCTGCATTCGACCGCCTACTTCGCGGTGAATACCCGGTAGCCCCAGGGTTCGAGGGCCAGCGCCGTGTCCGGCCCGAACGTTGCCTCCGACCCATCGGCGAAATCGATGTAAGTCCCGTGATGCAGGCTTTCTTCAAACGCGACAGTCTGCGGTTCGGCCGAGAAATTGAACGCGGCGAACACACGGTTGCCGTCCTTCTGCCGCACGAAGCTGAACACCTTTGTCGGGGCCGAATTTGGCGATTTGATCATCCGCCCGCCCCATTGGGCGTTCCACAGGACGGGGTTGGCTTTCTTCAGGGCAAAGAGCTTTTTATAAAGGTTAGCGGTCGGGTCGGGCTCCCATTTAATTGCGTCTTTCTCGAAGAATTCGAGACGCTTTTTCTCGCCCGCTTCCTGACTTGAATAAATGAGCGGGATGCCTTCGCCGACGACCGACAGCGCAATGGCGGCGGGCAGCATGGGTCCGAACGCCTCGGGGCCCGTTCCCTCCCACGAATTCTTGTCGTGGTTGGTGACGAACGTCATGCGCATCGCCTCGCGCGGATAGGCGCTCTCGTTCCACGAATAATAGACAAAGAGCGCGTTCACGTCGGCCTTGCCCTTGGCGATGTTGTGCATCGCCTCGTACCAGCTCCAAGCGTAACTCGCGTCGAACGCCTTGGCGTGAAGGTCGCGCGCTTCCCATTCGGCGAGCATGAAGACGGGTTTGATCTGGTCGAGTTCGCGCCGAACGTTGTTCCAGAAATCCACCGGCACGAAGCCGGCGACATCGCAGCGATAGCCGTCGATCCCCGCCTCGCGCACCCAGAACTTCATCGCGTCGGTCATGTAGCGGCGCAGCGCCGGCTTCTCGTAATCGAGATCGATGATGTCCGACCAGTCCCACCACGGCGTCGGGCGGAAATCGCCTTTCCAGTCGCGCACATACCAGTCGGCGTGATCATCGACGATGACGTTGTCCCACGCCGTGTGATTGGCGACCCAGTCGAGGATGACCTTCATGCCAAGCGCGTGCGCGGCGTCGACGAAGGCTTTGAGATCGTCGAACGTTCCAAATTCCGGATTGACCGCGAAATAGTCCTTCACCGCATAGGGGCTGCCGAGCGTTCCTTTGCGGTTTTTCTCGCCTATCGGGTGGATCGGCATCAGCCAGATGATGTCGACGCCGAGATCTTTAAGGCGCGGCAGTTCCTTTTCGGCCGCCTTGAATGTGCCTTCCTCCGAAAACTGACGGGTGTTCAGCTCATAAATGGTGGCGTCCTTGCTCCATTCGGGATGCTTCAGCGTTACAAAGGGTTGCGGCTTGTAGGGATCTGCTCCGAGGGCCGGCGCCGCGCCGATGGCGACAACGCCCAGAACCATGGCGACCAGCGCGCCAGCATTGGAATTGATAAAATCTGCGCTCACCTGAAGTCTCCCGGCTGACTGACGTCCCGCCTATTCAGTTAAGGCGCGGGCGCGATCCAAGGCCGCTTTCGTGGCCTTTTTCATCAGATTGCGCAACTCGGCTGCGTCTCCGTCGAGGACTTCGAGCGCCGCCGCCGTTGTGCCGCCTGGCGAGGTGACCGCGATGCGCAAGTCCTCAGCCGATCGAGCATCTGCCGCCATCATCGCCCCTGAGCCCTGCGCCGTGCGGCGGGCGAGA
>JBGTFV010000118.1:0-44091 GCA_041747095.1 Parvularculaceae bacterium | reverse complement strand
CGCCGCCTCGACAGCCAGTTCGATCACGCGCCGGTGCTCGGCATGGCTGAGCGTGGCGGACTCGCCCGTGGTGCCAACCGGCACAACCGCTGCGGAACCGGCCTGAATCTGGCGTTCTACAAGGCGCTGGAATGTCGTCGCATCAACCACGCCGTCGCGGAACGGCGTCACGAGGGCGGTGATAGAGCCGGATAGTTGCAGCATCTCGTCGGGCTTCATAGGAACAGACTTTGATTTTTGATTTTAATGTCCGGCTTCGATACTCTTCGCGGAGCATGGCGGCAAGATGACGGTTTTGCGTCGGCTACAGTGCGGAATGATAACGATTGTCGTGTTTAATCGAGCAGGATTACCGGCGTATGTGCGACGGTTGGCCTGTTTTCGGCGGCGCCCGAGGGGGGTCGGGTGTTTATTTGGCGGGTTGAGCGTTATCTCGTCCCGCGACGAAAAATGGCCGCAGCGTGGTAACGGGCAAGGCCGGTTGCGCGCGTGGCCTAGGGGATAAAACGATGCTGAAATGGCTCCCGCGCGGCCGCGGTTCCTTCTGGCTAGCCTCGTTCGGCGCAATGGCGGCGTTGTTCTTCGCGTCGGGACTTCGCGCTCAGGAAGACGTCGCGGTTCCACGCGTCAAGCCTGACGCCCCGGCATCGCAATTCGCCAGCCGCAACGACGTCGAAAGGCTACGCGTCATCCGCGACGAGCTTTCGCGCAAGCAATTCTCTCGCGCGCTCGCCGCGATCAACAATCTCGAGAACTCCACCGCGTCCAATCTTGCGCGCTGGTATTATTTTTATGCGGATGATCCTAACGTCGATATCTCCGCCGGGAGGGCGTTCCTTGACGCCAACCCTGAATGGCCGATGGCGACCCGAATACAATCGCACCTTGAAAAACGCATGCCGGCGGGGATTCCGGCCGCCGAAGTGGCGGAGTTCTTCCGGGCGCGAGATCCCGTTTCCACAGAGGGCAAAGTCCATCTCGCTCGCGCGCAGCTTGCGCGCGGGGAAACCGACGCGGCGGAGCTCACTCTGCGCGACGCATGGATCGGCGGGACTTTCACGCTGCAGGAGGAACAACGGTTTCTCGCCAATTACGGCGGACGCCTGACGGCCATTGACCACAACGCGCGGGCGGACCGGTTGCTCTGGGAGCGGGAAATCGGCACGGCGCGACGCGTCTTGTCGAAACTGCCTCCCGAAATGCGGCGGCGCGCCGAGGCGCGTATCGCACTATTGAGCGGCGGCGCGGACGCATCGCGTCTCTATTCCAGCCTCGACGACGCGGACCGCACTGATCCTGGCGTGATGCTTGCCGCTGTGCGCTACTATCGCCGCAGCGAGAATGAGCCGCTGGCGATACAGATCGCGCGCCAGGCCGATACAAAGCCTGAAAACCTGCGTAATCCAGACCGCTGGTGGGAAGAACGTCGGCTGCTGATGCGCTGGGCGCTGAAGAACCGGCTCTATGCTGACGCCTACGCCATGGCGGCCCTGCACGGACTTGAGCCAAAAGCGGAAGGCTTTGCAGAAGCGCAGTTTGCGGCCGGATGGATTGCCCTTCGGTTCCTCGACGATCCCGCGCGAGCTGAAACTCACTTCGCCGCGTTAACCGCATCCGTCGGTACGCCGATCTCGCTTGCGCGCGGTCACTACTGGATGGCGCGCGCCGCGGAGGCCCGAGGCCTGAAAGCGACAGCAGAAAAACGTTATGAAGCGGCGGCGGCCCACATCTATACATTTTATGGCCAGCTTGCGGCGGAGCGGATAGGCGGCGACGCCACTGCGCGGAGGTTCGAAATCAACAGCGGTCCGACTGCAGACGATCGCGCCCGGTTCGGATCGAGGCCTGCTGTTGACGCACTCCGCCTCCTTGTTGAGACGGGCGACAGTCAGGGGTTTTTAATCTTTTCCTACCATCTGGACGACAACCTTTCCTCGCCGGGCGAGTATCTGCTACTTGCTGAACTCGCCAACCAGATGCGCGCGCCGCACGTAACTGTCCGTGCCGGGAAGGTCGCCATCCGCAATAATGCGTTCACTGCAGAAGTCGCCTATCCGACCATTGCGATCCCCTCCCGCGCAGAGCGGTTCGTACCTGCTGAAGTCATCCTCGGCATCTCGCGGCAAGAGAGCGAGTTTAACCCGCGCGCCTTTTCCAGCGCCGGCGCGCGGGGCGTCATGCAGCTTATTCCGTCGACGGCGC
Organism: Parvularculaceae bacterium; assembly: GCA_041747095.1. Classification (GTDB taxonomy): domain Bacteria; phylum Pseudomonadota; class Alphaproteobacteria; order Caulobacterales; family Parvularculaceae; genus Amphiplicatus. The sequence goes on along the minus strand of JBGTFV010000118.1, from coordinate 41,889 downwards.
AAATCACCGCGCGCAAGGAAGGAATGGCTTATCGGCAGGCCGATCTGTTGAATGATCCTGACTACAACATCACGCTCGGCGCCGCGCACCTCTCACATTTGTTCGAGCGCTTTGGCGGGTCATGGATCATGTCGTTTGCCGCTTACAACGCAGGCGCAGCGCGGGTGGATCAATGGGTCCAAGCCTATGGCGATCCGCGCGCGCCGGGCGTCGATCCGCTCGACTGGCTCGAACTCATCCCGTTTGAAGAAACCCGCAATTACGTTCAGCGCGTGCTGGAGAATACCCAAGTCTATCGCAGCCGCCTTACCGCGGCGCCAATCGCAGGCCGCCTCGCCGCCGATATCGAACGCGGCGGCCCTGCAGCACGCGTTGCATCAGCGCCCGCGCTTCGGGCAGACGGGGCGTTGCCGCCGCTTCAATCGCGTATCGTGGCGCTCGCCGATCCGATCCTCAACCCACCGCCGCCGCCTGCGCCGCCTCCCGTTATCGATCCGGCGCCGAACGCGGCAGGCGCGTCCCCGATTCCGGCTGCTGCTGAACCCGCAGTCCGTCCAGCGCGAACGAACCGCGTCCGTAACAGGCGGGAGCCTTCCCCGCGCAGCAACGTTCAACCTTCTTCGCCGCCAGTTGCCGGCGTGGAATCGCCCGTGGCCGAAGACCCCGTTGGTGAACTGGACCTGCCGGACGTTGCCTTGGGAGCCGCCGTTTTGGTCGACCCTGGTTCCAGTAACGCCGGCGACCTGCTGACTGCCCAGCCCGAGGAACCATGGAACGACGTCAGTGACGACACTGCCGTGCGGAGCGCGGCGCCCAATCCGGCCCCCGATTTCGAAGCGGGAGATACTGATGCGGAAGGCGGTCACCTAAACGCCCGCGCCGCTGACGCCGGACCAGTGAACGCCACAGATCCGGAATGCCGCACATACGTCGATTACGTTGCTGAAACCGATCGGGAGGAAGCAGCGGCGGCGGACCTCAACGCGGGATCGCTCGCGAACTTCCACGGAAACGGCGGTGCCTGTCTCTAAAACGCCCAGCGCGGGCCGTTTTTCGATGGAGCGAGGTTTATCCTTGCATCCGCAGCGGAATGCCGACATTTTCCGCGCGTTGGAGAGGTGGCCGAGTGGTCGAAGGCGCGCCCCTGCTAAGGGCGTATATGGGTGACCGTATCGAGGGTTCGAATCCCTTCCTCTCCGCCACTTGCCGCTGCAAAGCATGCAGCCCGATGTAGCTTAAATCGGATTTTCTATTGATTCGGGGACCGGGCGATTGGGGCTCAGCCATCGTCGAAGGATTCCGGAACGCATCCCTGCCCTGGGCGTTCAAGCAGCAGATGCAAATTTCAAATATCGCTTTTGCCAGTCCGCTAGACCCACGCGGAAATTCCAACGTCGAAATCGATTTCGAACAAATCAACTGCCGGAGGCGCGATCATGCAAATTCAAGTCAACACAGACGACAACATCGAAGGCCGCGACGCGTTGACCGCCCAGATCGAGGCGGACATCCGGGATGGCCTGTCGCGCTTTGCCGAGCAGATCACCCGCGTTGAAGTGCACTTGAGCGATGAAAACGCCGGCAAAGGCGGAAACGACGATAAACGATGCCTGCTTGAGGTGCGCCCCACGGGCCAGCAGCCGGTGGCCGTCACGCATCAAGGCGCGACGTTACAGGAGGCGAACGCGGGCGCCGTGCAGAAGATGCTGCGCAAACTTCAAAGCAATTTCGGACGTCAGAACAACGCCAAGGGCGGTCATTCAATCCGCGACCTCGACACGCTCTGATCGATGCGAACGTTTAGAAGGCGACAAGGCCCAAGAAGGCGACAAGGCCTAGACAAGGAAAAAGTATGTTTTCCAGGACTGACCTCACCAACCTGATCGAGGCCGCGCCAGCCATTGGGGTTTCGCTCTATCTGCCGACGCAGACTCAAGGACGCGAGACGCGGCAAAACCCGATCATGCTGAAGAACCTTCTGGGGCAGGCGCGCGATCAACTCGCTGCGCTGGATGTTTGCGAAGCCGAGATCGATACGCTTTTGACGCCTGCGGCCGCGATAGTCGACGATCACGCCTTCTGGCAGCATCAGGATCATGGGCTCGCCCTTTTTCTGTCCGATGCGGGCATGCAATCATTCAAACTGCCGATCGCTGTCCCCGAACTTGTCGTCGCATCCTCGGGCTTTCACATCGCCCCCCTGCTGAGCCTGCAGGAACAGGACGCAAATTTCATCGTTCTCACCTTAACCGCCGACGCCGCCTGTAGCTGGCTCGCCGATCGGTTCTCGATGACCGCCACCGACGCCGGCCTGCCTGCAAGCGTGGAGTCGCTAGACGGACCCCCGGACTATGAGGGGACATTACAATCGCATGGTTACGGGCGACCCCACACGGGCCGGCAAAGCATGCCCAAGACGCAGGTCCTCGGCGACAGCCCTGAGGAATGGCGCAAAGGGCGGCTGGTCGAATACGCGCGGCGCGCCTCCGCCGCACTGGCGGCGCATCTCGCGCGCGACCCTCTACCCGTCGTCGTCGTGGCCGATGCCGGGATCGGCGGTCATGTTCTCAAGGAGGAGGCGCTGGCGCCCTTGATTGCCGGTTTTGTTGAGATCAACCCAGCCTCGCTGGACGAGAGCGAACTGCATGCCGCCGCCTGCGCAGTGATGCAGCCGATCCGTGACGAGGCCCGGGAGGAGGCGCTTGAGCGTCTTCACGCTCTTGCAGGTCGTGGCGACGCGAAAGCGTGCATCGACCCTGCCAAGCTGGGCCCCGCCGCGCACGACGGCAGGGTCGATCAGCTGTTCGTGTGTGAGTATGCCATCCTTGGGGAGACGCTTGATCCGGAAGTCAGGGGCGCGGACACTCGGGAAGCCAGCACGCCGGAAATGCGGGCCGTGATCGACTGGGTGGCGCAGAAAACTTTGCTCAATGGCGGCGTGATTTGGACGGTCGCGCCGGACCGCCTGCCGGACGGCGCATCGCTGGCCGCGATCCTGCGCTATTGAGCGCGCGAAAATGCCGTTTGACCTCGCGGTCTTTGGTTACATTACCGCTCGTTCGACCGCTTGTTTGGCGACCTTCTTTATCGGGCAAGAAGCCGCCGCGCCGGACCGCGAGGTCGGCGGCGCCCGCGAGATATGTGCGCTCCGCGCAGATAGTGCGGCGCTGCGCGATCAGCTGCAAAGGACGCCTTCCTAGTGATTGCTCATCCGTCATATGCAACGCGGCCAAAAGAAGGCGGTTTGGCTAAGCGCGCGTTACACTGTCGGCCATAACAATGCACAACTTCATATTTCGCAGAATTGTGAAGTTCCGGCAGAATTACTGGTTCTGGCCGAGCGCGATGACATTTGGCGCCGTCTTACTCGGCTTCGCCTTGCCTTATCTCGACTCGCGGCTGGGCTTACAGTGGGTCCAGAGCGTCAGCTTCCTTCGCGTAACGCAGGTCGAAGGGGCGCGCGCGATCCTCACGACGCTCGCCGGCGCGACGCTCGGCGTTGCAGGCGTCGCTTTTTCCGTAACTATCGTTGCGGTCTCATTTGCGACGTCCAACTACGGACCGCGTCTGATTGGCAACTTCATGAGCGATACGAAAAATCAGGTCGTACTCGGAATATTCGTCGCCACCTTCGTCTATTGCATCACCGTTCTCAGCACGGTGCACGCCACGTTGGAACTGACTGACTCTACAGTAGAAGCCTTCGTTCCACAGATTTCGATATACTTCGCGCTGGCGCTGACGCTTGCGGCAGTTGCAGCGCTCATCGGCTACATCCATCACATACCAGAATCCATCAACATCATGAACTTGGCAGCGAAGATCGGCGAGAAGCTACAAAGCTGGGTCAAGCGGAACATGGACGAGGAAGAACGCCGCGGCGCAAGAGACACGGACGCCGTCGATATTGAGCCTTGGCCCACGGCGCCGAAGGACCTGGATGAGGCGATCGTTCACGCCGAAACCGCAGGCTTTATTCAGCAGTTTGACCTTGAAAGCCTTGATGATCTCGCGCGCGAGAAAAATATCCAGATCACGCTGCACCGCGCCCCTGGCGATTTTCTGGTGGCGCGCGAAACGATCATGAGCGTGCGCCCCGCGATAAACGCCGATTGGGCGACGGCGCAGCGGATGCGCGATTGCTACACGCAAGGCGCCAACAGAACCGATGTTCAGGACGTTCTGTTTTTATCTGACCAGCTGGTCGAAGTTCTGGGACGCGCCCTTTCGTCGGGGATCAATGACCCTCATACGGCCACGCTCTGCCTCAACTGGCTGCACGCGGGTCTTTTCGAATTCGCACGGCGATCGCCGGCGCCGCCTGCGCACAAGGATGATCCGGTTCGCTATCGACGCGTTTCCTTCGAAGATATGTTGAACCGATCCTTCGACAATATGCGGCAGTACATCGCCGCCGACAGGAGTGTGACGCTGCACGCCCTCGGCGTTCTGGCCGACCTCGCCGCGGCCGCCTCGCGCCCTTCCATGGCCGGCGCCTGCGTTCAACAAATGCACCGCCTCGCGACGTCGGCGAAGGAACTTCAACACGAGTCCGCCGCGCATGAAGAGATTGACGCCGAACTTGCGCGGGCGCTCGAGAAAATTGCCTTAGCTGATGGCGAACCTGCGTTTACCGGGCCGCATCCACTGTAAAAGTGGTGAGCCCAGATGGGATCGAACCATCGACCTACTGATTAAAAGTCAGTTGCTCTACCGCTGAGCTATGGGCCCCCTTGCCGGATCCGCCAGAAAGACCGGATCCGCAGAAAGGATTGCAACGCAAAGGAAATGCGCATTGCTTAAATGGCGGATCGCAGACGGCGTCCGGCGTCGACCGCCATTTCGGAGCGCGGACCATAGTGACGCCCCTTGCGCCGGTCAACCATTTGCCGGGCCAATTTCCTGGTCGACAGTCCGGCGCAGACGTCGCAGGGATCAGCCCGCAGAGGACGCATCTATAGCGCCCGATCGTTGGCGAAATCCGGCTTCGAAGTCGGCGAACCGCCCGGCGGCAATCGCCGCGCGCATTGCGCTCATCAACTGCTGGTAAAAATGCAGATTGTGCCAGGTCAGCAGCATCGGGCCGAGATATTCCCCCGCTTTGAAGAGATGGTGCAGATAGGCCTTCGAATAATCCCGGCTGGCTGAGCAGTCGCTGGCCGCGTCGAGCGGCGTCTCGTCTGTTGCAAAGCGCGCGTTACGCAGATTGAGCGACCCGTCCCACGTCCAGGCCTGGCCATGCCGCCCGGAACGGGTCGGGGCGACGCAGTCGAACATGTCGATGCCGCGGGCGACCGCTCCGACAATGTCAGACGGCTTGCCGACGCCCATGAGATAACGCGGCCGATCGACCGGCATGTGCGGCGTCGTAAATTCGAGGACGCGGAACATCTCGTCCTGCCCTTCCCCAACCGCGAGGCCGCCTACCGAATACCCCGGGAAGTCAAGCTCACCGAGCCGGTCTAGGCTTTCGCGCCGCAGATCTTCGAAATTCGCGCCCTGAATAATCCCGAAGAGCGCCTGATGCGCGCCGCCAAATTCCCGAAACGCTGCCTGTGAGCGCGCCGCCCAACGGGCCGAAAGCCGCATCGACGCCGCAGCGTCCTCGTGGGCGATCGGAATGGCTGGGCACTCGTCAAGCTGCATCTGGATGTCAGCGCCGAGTAGGCACTGAATTTCAATCGAGCGCTCCGGCGTCAGCATATGGGCTGCGCCGTCAATGTGTGACTGGAATGAAACGCCGTGCTCTGACAGTTTGCGCAAGCCCGCAAGAGACATGACCTGAAACCCGCCGCTATCGGTCAGGATCGGACGCGACCAATTCATGAAACGATGCAGACCGCCCAGCGATGCGACCCGCTCCGCGCCGGGGCGAAGCATCAGGTGGTAGGTGTTTCCAAGCACAATGTCGGCGCCGGTTGCGCGCACATTTTCCGGCAGCATTGCCTTAACCGTGCCAGCCGTGCCCACCGGCATGAACGCCGGGGTCCGGATGTCGCCACGGCTGGTTGAAATGAGGCCCGTACGCGCCGCACCGTCGGTCGCCGCCAGCGCGAAGCCGAATGCCGTTCCTTGCGATGATCGGGTCGTCTCGGTCATTTATCGTCCCGGTTACGCAACGCCGCGTTTGCGAACCGGCGCAGGAGCGGGCAATTGCCCGCCTTTCCCGCCGGGGTCAACGCCGCCGTTCGAGCAGGCAGGCGTCGCCGAAAGAATAGAACCGGTATCCTGTGGCGATCGCGTGCGCATAAGCGCGCTGCATCGCCTCGACGCCAGAGAAAGCGCAAACGAGCATGAAGAGGGTCGATCGCGGCAAATGAAAGTTGGTCATCAGGACGTCAACAACGCGAAAGCGATAACCCGGTGTGATGAAAATGCTTGTCTCCGAGCTGAAAGGCCGCACTGCGCCATTCGGATCGGCCGCGGTTTCGAGGAGCCGCAGGGCCGTCGTGCCGACCGCGACGATTCGGCCGCCGTTCGCCCGCACCGCATTGATCCGCAATGCCTGCGCAGCGGTTATCTCTCCCCATTCGGCATGCATGATGTGGTCGTTAATGTCGTCGGCGGTAACCGGCAGGAACGTCCCCGCCCCAACGTGCAGCGTTACCGTCTCTAGACCAATCCCGGCGGCGTCAAGACGCGCCAACAGGTCCGGCGTAAAATGCAGCCCCGCCGTCGGCGCAGCGACAGACCCGGCGCGGTCGGCGTAAACCGTCTGGTAGTCGGCGGCGTCCGTCAGGGAGGGCTCGCGCCGGCGCGCAATATAGGGAGGGAGCGGCGGTCGACCTGTCTGCGCGAGCGCGGCGTCAAAAGCTTCGCCGCTGAGATTGAAGCGCAACAACGCTTCGGAGTCTTCGCGCGCCTCGACGATCGCAAACAGCCCGGCCCCAAAGTCTACCGCGTCGCCGGCGCGCACGCGCTTGGCGGGGCGCACGAACGCGCGCCATAGATCATCGCCAAGCCGTTTGTGGAGCGTTGCGTCAATTATGATCGCCGCCCCGCCGCTACGTTCTGGCCGCGCGCCACGCAATTGGGCCGGGATAACGCGACTGTCGTTGACGACGAGAAGATCACCCGGACGCAGTAAGCCCGGCAGATCGCGCACCGTGCGATCGGAGAATATCTCTCCGATACAATGAAGCATCTTTGCAGCGTCGCGGGGAGACGCCGGATGAAGGGCGATGCGCTCGTCCGGCAAATAAAAGTCAAAGTCAGCCGCGAGCATTTCGAAAACCCGCGTTAGGTGCTGGATGCGGCGCGGCGGAGACGGGTAATCTTTCCCGACGCCGCCCGCTTGCTGGTTTTAGTGGTCAACCTTCGACCAGATCTCCCGATACGACCAATAGAGGATGCCGCACAGGATCAGAAGATAAGCGAGCGTGATGACGCCCATGCGCGTCCGGGCTTCCAGTTTCGGCTCCGAAGCCCACGCGAGGAACTCCGTCACGTCTCTTGAATACTGCTCAATCGTCTGCGGCGTGTCGGGATCGGCGTATTCGACAACGCCGTCGGCGAGCGGAGAAGCCATGGCGAAGACGCCGCCTTTGGGTACCGAGACATCCTTCCACGGTTTGCCTTCAGCGTCGCGATACTCATCCTTGAGCAATTGCGACATGTCGCCAGGATAGTAGATGTTGTAATATTGACCCGCTCCAACGGTCACGCTCGGCGGCGGGTCCTGATAGCCCTGCAGCAGGCTATACACATAATCCGGGCCGTGCGGTCGCGCTTTAACAATCAGCGACAAATCCGGCGGCAAGGCCCCGCCATTGGCGAGCCGGGCTATCTGTTCATTAGGAAACGGCGCCGGGAATTTGTCGGAAGGCAAACCCGTCCGCTGGAACATCTCGCCAAAATCGTCCGGACCATCCTCGACCTGAAATTCCGATGCGATTTGCTTGACGATGGGGTTCTCGTTCGGATTGGAGCATTCAATCGTTGCCGGGACGCCCTCAGGACAGCGTTCCAGGAAGAATGGTCCGCCTTTTTGGCCGAGATTGCGAAAAGACATCAAGTTCATGGAATGGCAGCTCGCGCATACCGTACGGTAAACTTGATAGCCGCGCTGCACAGCGTCCTTGTCATAGGAACCGAACGGTCCGCTGAACTGCCACTTGTTGTGCTTTAGTTCTTCCGTCGACCCGCCAGCGGCAAATGCGCCGCCAGCGTTGACGAGAGAAAGCAGTCCGACGGCAAGCGTCGCTAATTTGATCCGTGTCATTATCTTTATCCTTGGCTCGGATTCACGATGGCTTGCTAATTACCCTATTCAGCAGGCTGGGCTGCGGCCGCGCCCGACGACGCGGTAACGCTCTTGCCAAGCACCGCTTCCGATATGGATTTCGGCAGTGGCCTTGGCTTCTCTAGCGCGCCGAGCAGCGGCAAGATGATCAAAAAGAAGGCGAAGTAGTAGGCCGTGCCGATTTGCGCGAACAGTACGTAGCTTCCCTCGGCAGGCTGACCGCCCAACCATCCAAGCGCGATGCAGACGATGACAAACAGCGCGAACCAGAGTTGTGCGACCGGGCGATAGCGCATCGACCGCACCTTCGACGTGTCGAGCCATGGCAGAACGAATAACACCAGGATCGACGAGAACATCGCAATGACGCCGCCAAGCTTCGACGAAATCGGACCAATGTCGAAAGTAATGGCGCGAAGGATCGCGTAGAACGGCAGGAAGTACCATTCGGGAACAATGTGCGCTGGCGTTGAGAGCGGGTTCGCCGGAATGTAGTTGTCAGGGTGCCCGAGAACATTTGGGCTGAAGAATACGAACGCAGCAAACATCACGAGGAATACCGCGATCGCGAAACCATCCTTCACCGTGTAGTACGGATGGAACGGAACGGTATCTTTCTTCACATCCTTGACCTCGACACCCGTCGGGTTGTTGTTGCCGGGAACGTGCAGCGCCCAGATGTGCAGCACGACCACGCCCGCAATTGCGAACGGCAGCAGGAAGTGCAGCGAGAAGAACCGGTTCAACGTCGGATTATCGACAGAGAACCCGCCCCATAGCAGGGTCACAATTGAATCGCCGATAATTGGGATCGCGCTGAAGAGGTTAGTGATAACCGTCGCGCCCCAGTAGGACATCTGACCCCATGGCAGCACGTAACCCATAAAGGCCGTCGCCATCATCAGCAGGAAGATCAATACCCCGAGGATCCAGAGCATCTCTCGCGGTTCCTTGTAGGACCCGTAATAAAGGCCCCGGAACATATGAAGGTAAACGGCGATGAAGAACATCGATGCGCCGTTAGCGTGAACGTATCGCATTAGCCAGCCGTAGTTCACATCGCGCATGATGTGTTCAACGCTGTTGAAAGCGTAGTCGACGTGCGGCGTGTAGTGCATCGCCAGAATGACGCCAGTCACGATCTGAATGACGAGGCAAATTGCGAGGATTCCGCCAAAGGTGTACCAGTAATTCAGGTTCTTCGGCGTGGGGAAATCGACAAACGAGTCGTACGCCATCCGAACTATCGGCAGGCGCTTGTCGAGCCAGCGCTCAACTTCTGTCCCGGGCTTGTAAGTCGACGGATGGCTCATTTTTCTCCGCTCCTAACCAATGCGAACGAGGGTATCGCTGACGAATTCGTAGTTTGGAACCAACAGGTTCTTGGGGGCCGGCCCCTTCCGAATGCGTCCGGCGACGTCGTAGTGAGAGCCGTGGCAAGGGCAGAACCAGCCATCGTACTCGCCACGCGTTTCGCCTTGCGCCGTGCCGAGGGGCACGCAGCCAAGGTGCGTGCACACGCCGACGAGGATGACGTAAGCCGGGTTGATGACCCGGTTCTTGTCTGAGGCGTCGGCAGAACCGGCCAAGTTTGCGTTCTCAGCGCCCTTGTCTTTAAGCGCTGAGAGCGGCGTCTGTTCAGCCTCGCGAATCTCATCCGCCGTGCGGTGCCGAATAAACACTGGCTTGCCTTGCCACATCACGCGAATGGCCTGGCCGACTTCCAACGAAGAGAGGTCAACCTCCTTGGTCGACAAAGCGAGCACTGAGGCGTCCGGGTTCATCTGGTCGATCATCGGACCAATGGCGGCGATGCCGCCCACGGCCGCCGTGGCCGCGGCGAGGATATGGATGAAATCCCGCCGGGTGGGTTCTGATTGCTCTGGCGCGGAGGCTGCTGTCATGTGCGGTCTACGTCCTCAAGTATGAAGTGGCTCAGTTTAGCGCGTTTGGGAATCTGCGGTCAGACGTCGCGGGAGCGCCAACGCTCCTGCTTTGAACTGGGTTGAGCGATTGACATGGCTTTTATCGCAAGTCCAGCGGCGCGTTCGCTGCGGCCTAGCGTCGCTTAACTGTTCTCTGCTAGTCGCCTCTGAAATGATAATTATCACCAGTCCGTTCGTTGGGTCGACCCTTCGCCCAAGATACGAATCGTCATGAGACTTGCGCTGTTCCAGCCGGAGATCGCCCAGAATGTGGGCGCCGCGATTCGCAGCTCAGCGTGTTTCGGCGCTGCAGTCGACATCATCGAACCCTGTGGCTTCCCACTTGGACAACGCGGCATGAAAAGAGCGGCAATGGATTACCCGGCGCTCGTGGAAATCGCGACGCACCCGTCTTGGGCTGCTTTTCTGGGCTCTGCTCCGGTCCAGCGCGGACGCCTCGTCCTGCTTTCGACGAAAGCTACGCTAAGCATATGGAATCATTCATTTCTTAAGGACGATATTGTGGTTGTGGGTCAGGAAAGCGCCGGCGCGCCGCCGGAAGTCCATGATCGCTGCGAGGCCGTGATTAAAATTCCAATGACGGTCGGGGCGAGATCTCTCAACGTCGCCATCGCCGCCTCGATCGCGCTTGCGGAAGCGCGGCGCCAGCTTGACGTCAACGCCGTTTAACGATTGGACGGAGCCACGAAGGCCCATCGCGGCGCTTTACGCGCCAACGACCGGAGGAGCACGCCGCCCGTGACGACAAAACGCCCTGCCGACTTTAGCCTAAGCGCCGAGGCGGACACCAACATCGACGCGCGGAAAAAACAGGCCCGGCAGGCGTTTGAGGCGTTGCAAGACGCTTTGATCGCTGCGTTTGAGCGTCTTGAGGATGAGGCTGGCGAGGCCTACAGCGAACGACCTCCCGGTCGGTTTGAACGTTCGCCATGGCGCAGGCCCCTTGATGAGGCCGGCTCAGATCAGGGCGGCGGCGTGATGGCCATGATGAAGGGGCGCGTCTTCGAGAAGGTCGGGGTCCATACCTCGACGGTTCACGGCGTCTTTTCTGAAGAATTCCGCCACCACGTGCCGGGCGCATCGGAAGACCCGCGCTTCTGGGCTTCCGGCATATCGTTGATCGCCCATACGCGTAACCCGCACGCGCCTTCGGCGCATATGAACACTCGCATGATCGTGACGACGAAGAGCTGGTTCGGCGGCGGCGGCGACCTCAACCCGATGCTCAATCGCTATCGCCTCGATAACCATCCGGATACGGTCGATTTCCACGACGGCTTTAAGCGCGCCTGCGACAAGCATTCGCCAGAGTATTACCCAAAGTTCAAAAAATGGTGCGATGAGTATTTTTTCCTGCCGCACAGGGGCGAGGCGCGCGGCGTTGGCGGCATTTTCTATGACCGCCACGATACCGGGGACTGGCAGGGCGACTTCGCTTTCACCAAGGACGTAGGCCTCGCATTCCTGGAGGTTTACCCGAAATTGGTCGCTCGTAGAATGAATGACCCTTGGTCGGAAGAAGACCGGCAGGAGCAACTGTTCCGGCGGGGCCGGTACGCCGAATACAATCTACTCTATGACCGGGGCACGACGTTCGGCCTGAAAACAGGCGGCAATGTGGAGGCTATATTGTCCTCTTTGCCGCCGCTCGCTACGTGGCCCTGACGACGCGCAGGCGGTGATAGAGGTTTATCTCTGCCCCCTTGTAGTCAGCCGTACCGACCAGCCTGAAGCCTGCTTTTTCGGCGACCCGGATGGATGGGGCATTCGCCGGGTCGATGATGCAGCAAAAACGCTCCGACGTTGATGTCGCGTCAAGCCATTTAAGAGCCGCCGCGAGGGCCTCGCTCGCAAAGCCCCGTCCATGCACTGCTGGATCAAGCGACCAGGCGCATTCCGGCATGCCCTCGAGAGGCGGCGAAATAATCCGCTTGAAGTCGGCGGCCCCGACTTCGCCGATAAACCTGCCGGTCGATCGTTCTTCCACCGCCCACAATCCGTAACCGCAGAGCCGCCACTGCCCTGCGGCTCGCGAAAATCGCATCCAGCTATCTTCGCTTGATATCGGCGAGCCGCCGATGAAACGCGTCGTCTCCGGGTTCGCCCATATCTCGCAATAAGCTGGAAAGTCCTCGATCGTCCTCGCGCGCAGCACCAGCCGGTCCGTCTCAATGCGCGGCGGATCGCTCATTGAACTTTCCGCGCCTCAATGAAGGCGTCGACGCGGCGTGCGACGAGGTCGAGCGGCATGCCTCCCTCGGTCAGGATGACGTCGTGAAACGCACGGACGTCAAACGCCGGTCCAAGCGCGGTCTCGGCCCGGCGGCGCAAATCCCAGAACGTCAGCTCGCCGACCTTGTAAGCGAGCGCCTGCCCCGGCCAGGCGATATAACGATCCACCTCAGTCTGGACATTATGGAGCGACAACGCCGTATTGTCGGCGAGATAGTCGATCGCTTGCTGACGGGTCCAGCCCTTTGCGTGCAGCCCGGTGTCAATCACAAGCCGGCACGCTCGCCACATCTCGTAGGATAAGCGGCCGAACTCATCATAGGGTGTTTTATAAACGCCCATCTCCACGCCAAGCTTCTCAGCGTAAAGCCCCCACCCTTCGCCAAAGGCGTGCGGATAAAAGCGACGTCGGAAAGCGGGCGCATTCTCAACTTCATAAGCGAGCGCGATCTGAAGATGGTGGCCGGGAACGGCTTCATGCAGGGTAAGAGCGGGTAGTTCGTATAGGGGACGCTTGTCGAGCGCGTAGGTGTTCACCCAATACTCCCCCGCCCTCAAAGAGCCCGGCGCAGCGCCGGAATAGCGCCCCGTGGTGTAGTTCGGCGCGATCTCCGCCGGAACCGGCTTTACCGTATAGGGCTGGCGCGGCAACCGCCCAAAATAGGCAGGCAGCAGCCCGTCGATGTCCTTGGACAGGGCAGATGCGCGCATCAGCAACTCATCTGCGGTCGCCGCATAAAACTGCGGATCGGAGCGAAGGAAACTCTGGAACTCCGCAAACGTCCCATCGAATCCGGCCCGCTCGATGACGCCCGCCATTTCGGCGCGTATCCGAGCAACCTCCTTCACGCCCGCCTGATGAATTTCTTCCGCGTCCGCCTCATCTCGCGTTGTGTAGAAACGCACAAGCGCACGATAGTAGTCCGCACCGTCCGGCAACGCGGCAGCGCCAACAATATCGGCCGCCTGCGGCGCGTACTCATCGCGCATGAACGTCGCGAGGGTTCGAAAGGCCGGCAGAACATCGCGTTCCATCGCTCGCACGCCCTCAGCTCGGAGGCGACGCTGGACACCGAGCGGCATTGATTTCGGCATCGATGTGAAAGGCGCAAAGAGCGGATGGTTTTCCGCCGAAAACGCAGCTTGCGCTTCGAACGATGGCAAGACGCCCGCCATGATCTCTTTTGGCTGAACGAACCGCTCTTTTATTCCCTGCCGCATGTTTTCGACGTTCTGTTGGAAATAGTTGGGCAGTTGCCGAAGCCTCGCGAGGTAGTTGCGATAGTCCTTCTCGGTAGAGAAGGATGTCGCTGCCGCGACCTGACCGAACTCAAGATGGAATCCGTGATCTGAAAGGAAGGGCGCCCGCCAGGTTCGAAACTCAGCCAGCGCGATGTCATGGGCCAGAATAAACCGCAGAATCTCTGCGCTTACCGGATCAGCGGATGAATCAGCGGCGTCGAGACGAGCAAGTAAAGCACGGGCTGTTGACTGGCGGCGCGCTTGGGCTGCTGGCGATACGTCAGGTATCTGGTCATCGAAGCCGGGCGCCCCGTTGAACGTCGCCTCGAACGGGTTCTCCCGCATTACGAAGTCTTCAAAATCGTGAAAGATTGCTGAAAGTTCCTGAGCGCCTGTGCTCTCAGCAGTGATGGCGTCGGGCGTTGAAGCGCGAGCGGCCTCGGCCGGCGCGAGGCCGGCGCACAGGAAGACGACCAAGCCGAAAATTACGCGCTGCGACAAAATGGCGGCGCGCACGCATCGTCCAACGATTTTCAGCATTCGATTTTCCCCGATATGGTCGTGACGCGTGGATCGGCGATGGCCCGGAATCCAGAAAAAGACCACCGCTTACAATCAATTCAGTCCTTCGCCTTATTGATTAGCATCGGTAGCGGGTTATTTGAAACACGGCGGACTCGACTGCGCCTCGGCACGGGGTAGTTTTTTAAGTTCAGGAACGGACCTCAATATGGCGGGAGCGCCCAAAAATCAAAGTAGATCGGGCTCCCGAAGAATGGTCAGTGGCTTTGATCCGCGTCTGTTTTGGCCGAAATTCGGGCAGATTCTGGCCCCTGAGCGATCATTCTACCTATTGGCGGCCGTTTATGGGATCGGCATCAGCGTGCTGTCGCTCGCCTTCCCAATCTCAGTTCAAATGCTCATTAACACCGTCGCGAACATCCGACTGGCGACCCCGCTGATTGTACTCTCCGCCGCGATGTTCGTTTTGCTGCTGGCCTCAGGGCTGCTCAACGCGCTCAGAATACACCTGATGGATATATTCGGGCGTCGCTTTTACGCGCGTCTCGTGTCGGAAATCAGCCTTCGATCGCTCTACGCGAAAAATCCGTTCTTTGCGGACGCCGGCCGCTCGGACCTCTTCAACCGTTATTTCGACATCGTGACGATTCAAAAGACGATCCCGAATCTTCTCGTTGGTGGTTTTACGGTCGTTTTGCAGGCTGTTGTCGGGTTTATCGTCGTGTCGCTTTATCACCCTGTTTTTCTCGTTTTCAACATGGTGGTAGTGGTTATCGCCTGGGCAATCTGGGCGATTTGGGGACGCCAGGCCATCAGGACCGGCGTCGCGCTATCTCACGCCAAATACGACACCTCAAGATGGCTGGAAGACCTCGCTGGCGCGAACGGCTTTTTCAAGTCGGATCGGCACATTGCCTATGCGCTTGAAACGACCGATCTCCATACCGGCCATTACATTGAAGCGCACAAGCGGCACTTCCGGGAGACGCAGGCGCAGACAATAGCCTATCTCTTGCTCTACGCCTCTGGCAGCGCCGCCCTGCTCGGGCTCGGCGGTTGGCTCGTCATTCAAGGACAATTGAGCCTTGGCCAGCTGGTGGCCGCAGAATTGATTCTCTCGGCGGTGTTTTTGAGCTTCGCTCAGATTTCGACTTATCTCAAAGGCTTCTATGAGCTTTGCGCCGCCATCGATGAACTGTCGCTGTTCCTCGATATCGACCAGGAAGAACCGACCGGCGCCCTTGCGCCCACGGGTGGTCCCGGGGATCTGCGGTTCGACCGCGTCGGCGGCGACGCGCGCGGCAAGCCGGCGCTGCTGAACTTCGAAGTACCCGGTGGAACGCATTTGATGGCGGTCGCTTCTACGCATGGCGTGCAGCGACTGTTCACCAATCTGCTCAAGCGCCATATGTCTCCCATCGGCGGAATGATTGCCTTCGGCGGGGCTGATATTCTGGACACGGAAGTGCACGCTCTGCGGCGCCAGATTATCTCTCTCGACAGACCGACCATCGTACCGATGACCATCCGCGAATACCTTCGCCTTGCGTGCGAGGATGCTGATCCGGAGCAATCGCTGGAGGCCATCCGCGCCGCCGGCCTCGGCCCAATTGTCGGGCAGTTGCCGGACGGCCTCGACACGCACCTCGCGTCCACAGGCTGGCCGCTTTCCGTCGCGGAAACGATGCAGTTGAAATTGGCGGGCGCATTGCTGGCGCGGCCTCGACTGCTGATATTGAACCAGCTTTATGACACGGTCCCGGAAACGGCGTTGCGTGGCGCATTGGATTTTCTCTCACGACGCGCGCAGACGACCGTTGTGTACTTCTCAAACCGCAGCAGAAATCCGTGCTTCTCGAGTTTCCTGTTTCTCGATCACGAGCGACAGCTTTTCGTTCGCGACTTCGAAGCATTGCAGGCGATGGCGCGCGGCGATGATTCCGAACGCTCGGTCGACGCTCCGGCGCCTCGCCTTCCCCGCCTGGCGGTAGCGTCGTTGCCTAAGGACGAAGGAATATCCTGATGCCCTTTCGTGAACAGCATATCGGCAAGTTCAGGACGCTGGCGTCTATTCGTATGCCAAACGTCTTCCGGGTCATCGCATGGATGCTCATCATCGGCTTCGTGGTTGGGCTTGTCTTCCTGACCTTTACGCCGTGGGTACAAACGACGGGCGGCGTCGGGCGCGTCACTGCGCTTAACCCGAATGACCGGGCGCAGGAGATTAGCGCATTCGTTTCAGGCCGTATCGCTGAATGGTATGTGCGTGACGGAAGTCCGGTAACGCAAGGCGACGCAATCGTCCGAATCGAAGACAATGATCCCCAATTGTTGAATCGGCTTGGGGCGGAACGTCAACAAGTAGAAGCCAAACTTGCTGCGGCTGAGAGCCGTCTTGAGACTGCGCAGATTGATCTCAGGCGCGTTCAGTCGCTGTTCGAACGGGGGTTGACGTCTCGGCGCGAGGTGGAACTCGCCCAGATCAAGGTTCAGGATTTCCTTGCGAACGTGGCGGAGGCCAACGCGGAGATGAGCCGGATCGACGTCAGCATTACGAGGCAGGCGGCCCAGATCGTAACCGCGCCCCGCGACGGCGTCATCTTGCGCGTCAACGCCGGAGACACCTCGACCTTCATCGGGGCCGGCGCCGTCGTTGCGACCTTCGTGCCGCTGAATGTTGAACGCGCCGTTGAAATTTTCGTCGATGGCAGAGACGTCTCCCTCGTTCGACCCGGACAGAAGGCACGTGTGGAATTTGAGGGATGGCCAGCGGTGCAGTTCAGCGGGTGGCCGTCAGTTGCGGTGGGCACCTTTGGCGCGCGGGTCGTTTCCATTGATCCGTCCGCAGACCAAAGCGGTATGTTCCGTGTACTGTTGGTAGAAGACCCGGAAGAAACGACGCCCTGGCCTGATGAGTCCTATATTCGTTTCGGCGCTGCGGTGCGCGGCTGGGTGCTGCTGGAAACGGTATCCGTCGGCTATGAGATCTGGCGGCAAATGAATAATTTCCCACCGGAATTTGCGGCCAACGCTGGAGCCGGCGGTGGTAACAGCCGAGGCGGCGGCGCTGGCAACAATACGGGCGGCGGAAGTGGCAGGGGCGCTGGAGCGACCGGGAGCGGCAACTGACGTGCGATCTCAATTTTTCTTCTTCGTCGCGCTGTCGACAGCGGGCTTGTTGCGGCTCAACGCAACTGCTGCGCTTGCCCAGGAGCCGCAACCAGATGCGCCCCGCTTAGACCCTTTGTTTGTTGAGGAAGTATTGGCCTCTTCGGCCGAACGCTTCCCACAGGTTTTGGAAAGTCTCGCGCAACGGCGCGCCGCCAGCGGGCAGGCTCTCGCCAGTCAAGGGGCGTTCGACCTCGTATTCTCAGCCGATGGGTTCAGCCGCGCCACCGGCTTCTGGGATGGCTCGGTGATCGAGGGCAAGGCAACGCAAGCGCTTCGTCCTCTCGGCGCGCAGGTGTTCGGATCCTACAGAATTTCCGACGGAAGATTCCCGATTTATGAGGACATAAACTTCACCAACCAGGCCGGAGAATTGAAAGTCGGTTTGCTGTTTTCGCTCCTACGCGACCGCTAGATTGATGAGCGGCGATTTTCAGTTGCAGACGCTGCGATGGCGCTTGAGCAAGCAGATCTCGATCTCACCCTGACGCGCATCGGCGTGCAATATCGCGCGCTTTCCGCATACTGGCGCTGGGTGACTGCCGGCCGGCGCCTTGAAGTTTACGAAAACCTGCTGGCGCTCGCCGAGGCGCGGATGCGCGGGCTCGAAGAGGAAGTGCGGCTCGGCGCCCGCGCACGAATTTTCCTGACCGAGAACCGTCAGAACATAACGCGTCGCCAGATACTCGTGGCCCAATCGCGGCAGGATTTCGTATCGGCGGCCAACGCGTTGTCGCTTTATTTGCGCGAACCGGATGGCGAACCTGTTATCCCCGACGCCGCCCGGCTTCCGCCCGCACCGGACACCCTTCCGGGTGCAGAAAATGGCGACCTCGATGGGGCGACATTGGACGCCGCCCTGCTCGCGATGTCGCGGCGGCCCGATTTGCGCGTCATCGCCACTGACATCGAACGGGCGCGTCTGCGCCTTGCGCTAGACAAGAACGCCCTGAAACCGAGGCTTGATCTGCGCTATGAAGTCTCGCGCGATTTTGGAGACATAGGCGAAGGCGGCATATCTCGCGATTCGACTGACAATATCGTTGGTCTAAAGCTTGTCGCGCCCCTGCAACGGCGCGATGCCCGAGGCCGCGTGCGCGCTGCGGAATCTCAGCTCGAAGCATTACAGCAGCGAAGACGCGGCTTCAGGGATCAACTCGAGGTCGAACTCCGCAATATCGTCGTTGATCTGAACGTGTCACGGCAGTTGCGCGCTCTTGCCGCGCAGGAAGTCGAACAGTCGGAGATCATGCAACAAGCCGAACGCGACCGCTTCGAGGATGGCGCGAGCGATTTCTTTCTCGTTAACATCCGGGAAGAGACAGCCGCCGACGCGCGCGTGCGTTATTGGCTGACTGACCTAAATGCACGGCTTGCAGAGGCTGATTTTGGCGCAGCGACTGTCGATATCGAACGTCTTGGTCTGATCGGGCACCTGTCCGAATAATAAAGGGCGGACTGATCAGAAACAGGGCGGGAGGGCGCGAGCTTCTCCCCCACGAAGCTGCTCGCACCCTCCCCGTCCCGCGCCTGGATATGGTTGGGCGACCTACCCGGCGACGGGACATTGCGTCAACGCAGGGCCGTCGACGCGGCAGCGCCAACGGTTCGTCGCGTTAGGGCTGTCTACGCGACAACGCCGGGAGGGGTGGCGTTTTGATGCGTCGACGCAATTTCTATTTCCTAAACTGATTTCAAGCCCAAGTCGGCGTTCCCGCCGAACCATGAACATCACCCATCCCAATCGCGCTCCTTGTGATCTTTTTCACATCGACGCCGCATCGCCCGGAGAAACGGCGCGTGAAGAGCAGTTGTCACGACAACGTGAGGTAGTCTTGCCGCCAGCGCCTGTGCGCATCAGGTATCCGACGCATCCACAATGCGACCTGCCGTAACCCCATCAAGGTAGGCGCGCTCACAAAGGAAGTCACATGAAGAGATACATCCTTGCCCTTGTCGGGGCAGCAGCCGGAGTCTTGGCTATTGCGGTTCCGACGCTCGCAGCGGCGGACAAACAGGAAGTCTATGTTGAGAAGGCCGAAAATCTGGCCGTTCAGGGCTATGACCCCGTCGCCTATTTCGCAGTCGGCGCCCCGGTGAAGGGATCACAACAATTCTCGCTTGAGCATAAAGGCGCGACGTGGCGATTTTCGTCTAGCGAGAATTTGGAGAAGTTCAAATCTAATCCCGCCGCCTTTGAACCTCAGTATGGCGGCCACTGCGCATGGGCGGTCAGCCAAGGTTACACCGCCAAAGGCGACGCAAGGTTTTGGCGCATCGTCGATGACAAGCTCTATCTGAACTATAACGCCAAGGTTCAGAAAGACTGGTCGCAGGACATCCCTGGCTTTATCGCCAAGGCCGACGCCCAATGGCCGTCAGTTCTGGCGAAATAGGCCGGCTGCGGAGAGTATGGAAAAGGCCGCTGCTGAATCGGCTTTTTTCGTTCACGGAACGTCGCGATACGAAGGGAACGTCCCGGCCCGCCACGTCTGGCGGCCTGAAATCGCGACAGCAAATCTCGAGCATTTGCTAACTTTGCTGCGGCGCGATACGCTTGGATCCTATGCGGCAGAGCGACCTCTTCAAACTTTACGACGCCAATGGCGGCTACTGTGAGATATTCGGATCAGGGAGTATCCAAGCAAAATCGCCGCTGGGGGAACGTCTTGCTGCGTTTAAACTTGGCGTGCTCAATCAGCGAAACCGGGCCGCCGAGCGCGAATTGCAGAACCTCGGCATCACTTTCACGGTCTATTCCGACGCTGGCGCAATAGATCGCATCTTACCGTTTGATCCGATCCCCCGACCCATCGCAGCGGCTGACTGGCGGATCATCGAGCAAGGCTGTATCCAGCGCATAACGGCGATCAACGCGTTTCTCGCTGATTTGTACTCGGACCAGAAGATCCTGAAAGACGGCATCGTCCCGCCGGAACTTGTTCTAGGAAACAGGAACTATCGCCCCGAAATGTGCGGCCTGAAATTGCCGCATAATGTCTACGCGCATATCTGCGGCGTCGATATCATCCGCGATGCGAGTGGCGAGTTCATGGTCCTGGAGGATAATTGCCGCTCGCCGTCAGGCGTTTCCTACGTCATCGAGAACCGTCATCTGATGATGCGGTCGTTTTCTGACTTGATGACCGGCGTGCGGATCCAACCGGTTTCCGACTACGGACAACGCCTTAAAGGCAAATTGCTTGAAACCGGCCCGCCGGGCGTGAGCGGACCGCAAGCCGTGCTTCTGACGCCTGGCGTTTTCAATTCCGCCTATTTCGAGCATGTCTTCCTCGCACGCGAAATGGGCGTACCGCTGGTCGAAGGACGCGACCTCATTGTCGACGAAGACGACCGGGTATTCATGAAAACGGTTGCCGGGCTTGAGCCCTTCCATGTCATTTTTCGGCGGATCGACTATGATTTTCTCGATCGGGATGTTTTCCGAAGCGACTCCATGCTCGGCGTTCCGGGGATTATGCGCGCCTACCGGACCGGCAACGTGACGCTTGCGAACGCCGTTGGCGCCGGCGTGGCCGACGATAAAGCGGTTTACGCCTACATGCCGCGCATCATCAAATATTATCTCGATGAAGAACCGGTCATCGCCAATGTCGAGACGCACATCTGCCGCGAGCCGGCGGCGCTCCAGTTTGTTCTCGACAATATGGAAAGCCTTGTCGTAAAGCCCGTCGGCGAATCCGGGGGCTACGGGATCGTTATTGGACCTAAATCCACAAAAAATGCGCTGCGCGAGGCCCGCGAGGCGGTCATGCTCGATCCCGCGAATTACATCGCCCAGCCGATGATAAATCTGTCCGTATGCCCCACGCTGACGCCGGAGGGCGTGCGTGCGCGGCACGTTGATTTGCGTCCGTTCGTCTTGTCGGGAGCGGGCTCCTGGGTTCTGCCCGGCGGTCTAACGCGCGTGGCCATGCGAGAAGGCTCGATTATCGTTAACTCTTCCCAAGGCGGCGGCTCCAAAGACACATGGGTGATGCGATGATCGCCCTTGCAGGACAGCGTTGGCTTAAGGGCGGCGCACCGTCATGATGCTAGCGCGGTTCGCTGAAAACGCATTCTGGCTCGGCCGATATATTGAGCGCACTGAAAGCCTTGTGCGTCTCCTTGCCGTTACCGATAACTTCGCGGCCGATCAGGAGGGCGAATCCGCATGGCTGCCGGTGTTGAAAGTCTATGACGATGTCGAAGCTTTTGCCGCTCGAGGCAAGCCTGTCAGCGGACTGAACGTAGCGCAGTTTTACTTCTCCGACCGGGCGCATCCAAATTCAATTGCCAATAATATCGCCATGGCAAAGTCGAATGCGCGCACCTTACGACATCTAATCAGCACCGAGACCTGGAGACAGATCTCTGTTTTTGAATCCCGCGTATGCGCGATCGCAAAGCGACGTCTGGCAAATTCAAAACTTTCCGACCTCTGCGAGGAAATTCGGAATGCCTGCTTTACCCATAATGGCGTGATCGAATCCACCTGCTACCGTGATGAAGTCTGGCTCTTCAATCGTCTCGGCGCTGCGCTTGAACGCGCAGATCAGGTCACTCGTTTCATTGATATGAAATACTTTCAGGTTGACGCAGGCGACGATGCTTTCGTGAACGTTCCGGATGTGGCTTGGTGGAACACGTTGTTGCGCTCGGCTTCGGGCTATCACGCTTTTCAGCGTCGGTATTCGTTCAACCCTGATCCGGCGCAAGCGGCTGAGTTCCTGTTGTTTGATACGCAGTTTCCACGGTCAGTCCGCGGCGCCGCCAATACGGTTTTTGGACATCTTAAAACGCTGGAACGAGACTTCGACGCCAGACCCGGTCCCGCTGTCAGCGACGCAGCCAGCGCGTTCTCGGATCGGCTGATGACGCCGCCTGAAAAGCTCTCAGGTCGAGTGCTGCACCGATATCTGGACCAAATCCAACGCGATATCATCGCGCTCGCCAATGGTCTCAAAGACCGATACTTTTCTCCTGCAAATTGATACCATGTCCTCGGGATGGGCGGGTGCTTTCGCGAAATGCGCCTTTTGACCGGGCATTAAGCTCGACTGGAAATTGCCTGCAATGCCGCCCTCAGATCCCTACGCCATCCGCATTTCCTCGCCGCCGACGACAGTGTTGGCGAAGACACTGTCAGAGCCGCGTGTTTCAACCGACCTCCTGCAGGTCTGCCATATCACACGATATCGCTATTCTCGCCCAGTGAAGTTTGGCGTCCATCGCGCTATGTTCCGCCCGCATGAAGGCAACGATCTCAACCTCACCTCGTTCGAGATCACGACAAAGCCTAACTCAGTACAACGGTGGGTGCACGACGTCTTCTCAAATTCAAAAGCCGTCCTTGATTTCTCGGTATCTGAACCATCTGACGAGCTCGAGATTTCCTGTCAGTTCAACATCGTGCGCAGCACAATGCACGAGCGCACGTTTCCCATACTCGACTTCGCGCGGCGCTACCCGTTTTTCTATCCGATGGAACAGTGGATCGACCTCGCTGCGACCATTCGGCCTGAGTTCAGCGATCCCGGTGAAGACGTAAAACAGTGGGCTGACGCATTTGTCGAGCAGTCGCAAGGCGACACCTGGGCAATCCTGACTTCGATCAATAGCGCCATTCATCAGAATTTTGATTATCAGCGGCGCGAAGAACCCGGAGTACAGACCCCACGCGAGACGATTGAGCGAGGCGCGGGATCTTGCCGCGACTTCGCGATGCTGATGATCGAAGCTGTTCGCGAGCTAGGATTGGCCGCGCGATTTGTCACTGGCTATCTATACGACCCGCTGACCGACGCCGACGGCGCGCTTCAGGGCGCCGGTTCGACTCATGCCTGGGTGCAGATTTTCATGCCGGGCGCGGGATGGATCGAATTCGATCCCACCAATGGCCTGATCGCCAGCGGCAACCTCATCAGAACGGGCGTCGCGCGCACCCCATCCCAAGCGGTGCCCCTTGAAGGCTCCTTTCACGGCGCACCGCAAGATTGCATCGGAATGGACGTCCATGTGGAAGTAAAGGCGCTCGCGCCAACCCTCTACGGCTAAGGCTCCCAAAGGCGCCCCTGCCGTTCTCTCCCACCCCTTCCCTTCGGCGGGTCGAAGACTATGTTCTCGTCATGCCTGCAAAACGATCATCGAAGGCCGGTCCGACCGCCCACCCGATTACCCCCAAATCGGAAACGATCAATGGCGGGTTCTCGGAGGCGATCGCCCTCTATCACGAGCGCGTAGCCGTCGACGGCGCATCATGGACCCCGCATCGCCCTGAGCGCCCGGCGACGTCCCGCCATCTATCCAGGCCGTTACGCGTTGTATCTGCCTATCAGCCAGCGGGCGACCAGCCGCAGGCGATCGATGAACTCGTCGCCGGCATTAAGTCGGCGGAGTGGGACCAAGTTCTGCTTGGCGCAACCGGCACCGGGAAAACATTCACAATGGCGAAGGTCATTGAGGCGTGCCAAAGGCCTGCCCTTATCCTTGCTCCCAACAAGACCCTTGCGGCTCAACTCTACAGCGAATTCAAGGCTTTCTTTCCAGACAACGCCGTCGAGTATTTTGTCTCCTATTATGACTATTACCAGCCGGAGGCCTACGTTCCGCGTACTGATACTTACATCGAGAAGGAATCGTCTATCAACGAGCAGATCGACCGGATGCGTCACGCAGCCACGCGCGCGCTCTTGGAGCGTGACGATGTCATCATCGTGGCGTCGGTATCTTGCATTTACGGCATCGGGTCAGTTGAAACGTATACTGCGATGACGTTCACGCTGGAGGTGGGACAGCGGATTGAACGCAAGGACCTCCTCGCAGACCTCGTTGCGCTCCAGTATCGTCGCAATGAAGCGGCATTTGCGCGCGGCGCCTTCCGGGCGCGTGGCGATGTCGTTGAAATATTTCCCGCCCACTACGAAGACCGCGCCTGGCGCATTTCGATGTTTGGCGACGAGATTGAGTCAATTTCCGAATTTGACCCACTCACCGGACAGAAAACCGGCGAGCTGGAACGGGTCAGCGTCTATGCGAACAGCCATTACGTTACGCCCAGACCAACGCTCAATCAGGCAATTGAAGCGATACAGAATGAATTAGCGTCAGTGCTGCCAATCATGCGTGCTGAAGGCAAGCTGCTTGAAGCGCAGCGCCTTGAACAACGCGTGCAGTTCGATCTTGAAATGCTTGCGGCGACCGGCTCATGCAATGGCATCGAAAACTATTCCCGCTATCTGACAGGCCGTCGCCCCGGCGAGCCGCCGCCGACGTTGTTTGAATACCTGCCTGAAAACGCGCTTGTGTTTTGTGACGAAAGCCATGTGACGGTTCCACAGATCGGCGCGATGTTCCGCGGCGACTTCAATCGAAAGAAAACGCTGGCGGAGTATGGCTTCCGCCTCCCGTCGTGCATGGACAATCGACCCCTGAAATTCGAGGAATGGGAGAAGATGCGCCCACAAACGGTGCACGTATCCGCAACTCCCGGACAATGGGAAATCACGCGAACTGAGGGCGCCTTTATCGAACAGGTGATCCGCCCCACTGGGCTGGTCGATCCGGTTGTGGAAATCCGTCCCGTGACCGGCGAAAAATCAAATCAGGTCGATGATGTTATTGCAGAGTGCAAGGAAGTTGCTGCGAGAGGCGGACGCGTCCTCGTCACGACCCTGACGAAGCGCATGGCGGAGGATTTGACTGAGTACATGCATGAGCAGGGTGTTCGCGTTCGATACATGCACTCCGATATCGAAACGCTCGAACGTATCGAGATCATCCGCGATCTCAGACTTGGCGCCTTTGACGTGCTCATCGGCATCAACCTCTTGCGCGAAGGCCTCGATATTCCCGAGTGTCAACTCGTTGCAATCCTCGATGCCGATAAGGAAGGGTTTCTACGCTCGGAAACTTCGCTGATCCAGACCATTGGTCGCGCCGCGCGGAACGTAGACGGCCGCGTCATCCTCTACGCCGATCGCATGACGGGCTCGATGGAGCGCGCTATCGGCGAGACGAACAGGCGGCGAGAAAAGCAACTAGCCCACAATGAATTGAACGGCATCACGCCGGCTTCCACAAAAGCAATGATTTCCGATCTCGCGCGGACTGACGACGAAGGCCGGAAAGCCGCAATGGGGCAAACGTTCGTTGGACACAGCAATGCTCGCCGGCAGGGCCAAAGCGGTTTTGCCGAGGAAGAGCCGCAGTTTGCGGGGCCAGGACACAATTTGCGATCGGTTATTTCTGGTCTCGAAAAGGACATGCGGGAAGCTGCCGCCAATTTGGAGTTTGAGACAGCCGCGCGCTTGCGCGACGAGATCAAGAGATTGCAGGCTGTAGAACTCGCTGTTGCGGATGATCCAATGATCCGGCAGGGCGATCTATCGGCATCATCGGAGCCATCCATTGCGCCCGGAATAGCTCGTGGACGCATATTCAAGAGCGAGGGTACGGTTTCCACCCTTTTGTCAAAGCCCAAGGCGTCGCGCCGATCGGCGCGCCGGAAATAACTGTTTCCGCCAGCGCCTGGAATCGGCACGTTTTGTCTTTGATAAATACAATTCTACCACTCGCGCTTTCGCGCATTTCTTGCGCATTAAGCGTCTTTCCTGACCCAAACGGCCTTAAATTAACGAAAGGTAATCCTTGGTTTGGCGCCTTTTGTAGTTTGTGGTTGACGAGCAATGGGTTTGCATTGTTCCGTGTGCCCGCGGATTGCATGGAGTCGTTATGTGCGATCACGCCTTGAAAACTGACGAATGTACCCTCGCGTTCTCGCTCGCCTTTCTGCTACTTCTGCTAACTCGGCAGAATTTGCGTTAGCATCGCCAGATCAATGGAAGCACAATGAAATTTGATGACATCGCAACCGTTGTGGACGGCATTCCTTGGATGACCCGTCCCCAAGCGCTACGCATGACGGCGCTGATAAACGAACACCAGCCCAGAAACGTTCTGGAGCTTGGCTGCAAGCACGGCGTTTCCACATGTTACATCGCCGGCGCGCTGCAAGAAAACGGTGGCGGTCACATCACGACCGTTGATCTAAAGTCCGCAGAAAAGCTGTCGCCAAATGTCGAGCAACTGCTCGAGAAATTGGGACTTCGAGATCATGCTACCGTCCACTACGAAGATACGTCATACACGTGGCGCATGATGGAAATGATTGAAAGATCGCCTCGCCCGCAATTTGATTTCTGCTATCTTGATGGCGCCCATAATTGGGATACAGACGGCTTTGCCTTTTTTCTTATCGACAAATTGTTGGCCGAGGGCGGCGTATTGGTTCTCGACGATATTGACTGGAGTTACGCCAAAAGCCCGACTCTGCAGGATGAGCCTTGGGTCAAGGCGATGCCGCGAAACCAATACCAGATGGAACAGGTGAGGAAGGTCTTTCATGTCCTTGTTTGCGAGCATCCAAATTATGGACACTTCAGGGTGGAGAACGGTTGGGGTTTTGCCCAGAAGCTTCGTTCAGACGCGGATACCAGCGCAGCGCGCTATATCAAGGAAACCGTAGTTCAGCGAGAGCATGTCGGCCTCGGCGCTCTCGTAATCAAGGCTGCGCGCCGTGTGTCCCAGTCCGGCCAACGCAGGGTTACTCGCTAGCGTTCGACGCGTGATGTTTGAGTAGATGGCGCCCCGTTAGCCAACGACGGGCCAACTTGGTCCAGTGTCGATCGAGAAACTCGGATCCGCCAGTCGCGCATGTTGCTTAGCCTGTACTGTAGCCTGCCAATCGTCAATTTGGACGAATGTCATAATGATTGAAAAAAGGGAGAGAGAAAAATGACTCGCAATTCGGTATTCGCGGCAATCGGAGGGATTGCTATTCTCACGGCGCTTACGTTGCCGGCTTACGCGCAAGCAACGCCGGACGAGCTTGCAAAAGCGTTCGAAAAAGCGGTGATTGCGGAAGACAAGATGGCAATCGCAAAACTCTACACGCCCGACGCCGTAAGCTACGATCCCGGCGGAAAAGTACATCGGGGACCGAATGCAATCGCCGATTCGTGGACTGAATTCTTCGATGGCTTCGAGGGATTCACCGTCAAGCTCACCGAGCATGGGTCACGTTTGCAAGGCGATACGAATTCTGCTTGGGGTCTCTGGACGATGAGCGCCACTCCTGTTGCGGGCGGCGA
This sequence comes from Parvularculaceae bacterium, assembly GCA_041747095.1. Classification (GTDB taxonomy): domain Bacteria; phylum Pseudomonadota; class Alphaproteobacteria; order Caulobacterales; family Parvularculaceae; genus Amphiplicatus. The sequence goes on along the minus strand of JBGTFV010000118.1, from coordinate 14,386 downwards.
CGTTGTAACGTGGAATGGCCGCTACATGGACGTGTCCATAAAGACGAATGATGGTTGGCGTTATGTAGCCGACCATGCATCGATGGCGGCAGATCCTGACGCGGCGTCTGCTTCGCAATAGTGTCGTCGCTATAACGGATTCAGCGCTCCGCTATTGCGGGGCGCGGATCCACAATGATTTGATTGCGGTGAGCCTATTGACGCTCAGCCGCGATCGATATGGTAACGCGCACGTCGAGCCCGACCCATTGCCCGGTTTCGAACTCGCCTCGACCTACGCCGAAGTCACTGCGCATCAACGAGACCTCGCCGCTCGCTATAGCATCGTTGCCGTTGATTTCGACAGTGAACGGAAGAGCCAGCGGACGCTTCACATCCCTTATGGTGAGGTCCCCTTCGGCAAGGAATGAACCGTCGGAAGCCTTCGTAATGCGGTTTGCGACAAAGCGCGCTTCCGGAAAGGTCTTCGATGCAAACCAGTCCGCGCCCGGCAAGGCGGAATCGCGTTGCCGATCGCCTGTTACCGCTGACGCGGTATCGACCGTCACATCGATCGAAGAGCCCTCCAAATTGGCAGGTTCGAAGCGAATTTCCGCTTCGAACCTTTTAAAGACGCCATCAAACGACTTCCCGGTCTGTGTACCGGAAAAGCCAAGCGTGCTTTTCGCCTGATCGACCCGCCAAACGGCTGCCGGCTCTGCGGCGAGAGCATCGCTGCATCCCAAAATCATTGGGGCAAGGCAGAGCGCCGCCGCCGTTAATGCGATCCGCAACATAAACACCCTCTCAAGACTGAATTGATTTCCGACGCGCAAGAAACGGCGCCATGCGAAGCAAAACGCCGTCACGATCGAGAAAGTGATGCTTCAGCGCCGCCCCGATGTGCAAAACGAGCAAACCGATCATTACAAAGGCAATGAGCTTATGCACCTCGGCAATTTGTCCCGCCACTTCGCGTCGGTTCTCGAGGCCTTCAAAAAAAGGCAGGTGCGGCAAGTGGATAAAGCCGAATAGATAGGTTTGAACGCTCGCCGCAAAAGGCGAGGCTGATACAAGCGCCCACCCGGCAACAGGAGCGGAGACGAGCAGAACGTAGAAGCCAACGTGCGTTAGTCGCGCCAGCGCCCGCTCATAGGATTTAAGACCCTGCGGCAAGGCCGGCGGACGATGCGTCAGGCGCCATGCGATCCTGATAAATGTCAGAACCAAGATCGTGATACCGAAAGATTTGTGCCACTGGAACAATTCGAACTTGAGGGCTGACTGGCTCTCGCCAAGATTTACCATGAGAAGACCGCCTGCGATCTGCCCGATAATTAACGCAGCGATCACCCAGTGAAGGATGATCGCAACGCTTGTGTATCGCGACTGAGCAGAAGCGAATGCGATCGACATCGGCGCCTAGTTCTCCGCGCGCGGCTTCACGAACTCAGTTTCGATAATCAGTTCAACCGTGTCGGAAACGAACGGCGCGTATTTGTCGACGCCGAAGTCAGATCGCTTGACAGTCCCGCGAGCGGAGAAGCCTAGTTTGTGTGCTTTAGCAAAATCGTCGTCAGCAGCTCGATTGATTGTCACATTGAGCGCAACCGGCTTTGTTACGCCTTTGATCGTCAAATCGCCGGTGATGATGCCCGTGTTGGCCCCGGTGCGATCGAGCTTCTTTGATTTGAAGGTGATCGTCGGATGCTTCTCGACGTCAAAAAAGTCGGCGCTTTTCAAGTGATCGTCAAAGCGGTCAACGCCTGAGTCGATGGATGCTGCTTCGATCGACACCGTAATGGAGGATTTTTCTGGAGAAGCGGCGTTCCAATTCAGATCTCCGGTCCAAGTCCGCCAACGCAGATAGGGGCGGGAGTACCCTTGATGATCATATGTGAACGTAATGTAGGCGTGACCAGGGTCGGTTTTGTAAGCGCCTGAGATCGCTGCGGCAGTATCAATCGCGACTTCTGTTTCTTGCGTTGTTATTGTTGCGCCCTGCCCCTGCAAAGCGAACGCGGCGCTCGCTGGCAACGCCAATGCCAAGGCGGCTGCCACGGCTGTGTTCAAATGCTTAGATTTCATAATTCGTCCCTCGATGTTCAGATTTCGTGCAAAGCCCGTCGTGGCAATTCTTTAAGAGTGATCTTTTCAGAAAACCGCCTCGACGGCGCTAGGCAACCCCAGATAACCTCAACGGATATGGGGTGGTAGAGGCATTGCACAACAACTCGATTGCTACCCTTATCAGGAAATTGCGGTGACAATGCGCGCCATGTCTGGTCGCGGTCGCTCTTTCGGATTGCTGCGCGCTGATCCGATATAGATAAATCCTGCGATTCTCTCATGAGGGAGCAATCCTAAGGCGCTCATCACATTTAAGTCATAAGACGCCCATTCCGTGACCCAAGACGCCGCGAAGCCGTGCGCGCTCGCCGCCAGCAATAAATTTTGGCAAACGGCGCCGGCTGTTAGCACCTGCTCCCACTCCGGGGTCTTATGGGAGGCGTCCACTGAGGAGACGACAGCGATAACGATCGGCGCCCGCAGGAACCTCGTAGCCTCCCCTTTAAGTCGCGTCTCATCAGCGTCCGGATCCGCCTTTCGCAGCGCTTCCGCGAGAATTGCTCCAGCACGCTCGCGGCCGGCTCCCGCGATGACAATGAAGCGAAATGGAACGACGCGGCGGTGATCAGGAACGCGAGCGGCGACTTTAAGAATGGCCTGCAATTGATCGGAGGACGGTCCGGGCTCGGTCAACAGGTCGACGGGCGTGGAGCGCCGCAGAGCGAGAAGGCGACGCGCCTCCGGCGAGGCTTGATGCGGAGACAACTCATCGCCGATCTCCGGCGCAACGATTTCAGAGCTGTCCGCAACAAAGTCACTAGAGTTCATGGATCGCTCGCTAATCAGTTGTCTTCTCGCTCAAGAGCCAAACCTTACGCCGAAAGTCGCAACGCGGCCCTCACCGGGGAACGACCGTTCCTGGCCGAAAGCGAAATCCGCCCGTTCAGCGTAAAGCGCATCGCCAATATTACGGATCGTCGCAAAACCTCGGATCGCATCGGCAAGTTTCCATTCCGCACGCAGGTTCACCAGATCGTGGCCCGGGTAGGTCTGGGTATTGGCTGCGTCGGTGAAATACGCGCCGACATGGACCCATTCAACCTCCAGACTTAATTTATCGGCGACCGGCGCCCAGGATAGGCGCGCACCGGCGAGCCAGCGGGGAGCCGTATCAACCGCATCGCCGAACGAGATAGCCTCGCTAGCCTGCGCCGCCGCATTGATCGGCCGATCGAACCGATAAGTGTGCCGCCCGAAGCTGGCGTTTCCTGAGAACGCGAGAGTCGGCAAAATTATGGCCCGCACCTCTCCTTCCGCGCCGCGATGACGCGTGCGGCCATCCGGAACGTTGAACCCATCGGCATCCCGGAAGAAGAAATTCTCCTTTTCCATGGTGTAGCCGGCAATATCGTATGTGAGCCAGTCGCCGACTGCGCCGCGCAGGCCAACTTCAACCGCGTCAATGGTCTCGGCGCGCGCCTGATTGTCGACTTGATTGATCTGCAGGCGGTAGAGATCGGTTGTTTGCGGCGGGCGGGCGCCACGGGCATAGCTTGCATAGAAGAGCGCAGAACCAAAATCATAGATGGCGGAGACCTTGGGACTAACCGTTGTAAAAACATCGTCACGATCCGGTGGCCGCAAAAATCGACCAACGACGCCATCGGGAGCAAGATTTTCGTAGGCGTACGACGTGCGGTCAACACGAACGGCTGCCGTAATCGCGAGACGATCCGTTGCAGGAATCGTAAGGCTTGCAAACGGGGACAGGCCGATGGCGGCTACGCGGTAATCGTAGTGAAGCCCTTGGGTAAAAGTGCCGATTGTCGGCAAGGATTGCACTTCGCTGAGCGAGCCCTCGGTATACTCCCAATCAAACCCGACGAAGGCGGATACGCCCGACGGACGATCAATATAGAGCGCCGATTGCGCGCCAACGCTCCAATGTCCGTTCTCTTCTAGGGCTTGCGAGGGGAAGAAGCTGAGGATGAACGATTGATCTGTGTAGCGCGCAAACGGCGTTACTGAGAGCGTCGCTTCATCCGAAAGCTCCGCATCGATACGCGTTGACAGGCGGAAGGCTCTGCTGTCGCGAAAGGCGTCGGGATTATCGTTTGTCCGGCGCGCTGCTCTGTCGCGATAGGCTTGTGGGCCGATAAGAAACCCGGCCGTGTCTTGATTGAGATTTGCAAACGAAAAGATCGTGCGGGCTGAAATGCGATCGGCGTTAAGATCGTGCCGCAAAGTCAGCTTCTGTTGATCGACCCCGCTATCGGCCCGAAAGCCAGGATCGGATAGGACGGAGGCAGCTATCAGGAAACCATTCGCGCCCGTTTGGCCTGACGCCACCCCGCGCGCCTTGACCCGTCCGATCGTGTCGAGCGAGACCTCTGCCAAAAGCCGGTCCTCTTCGGGGGCTGGCGTGAAAACATTTACGACTCCGTGAATCGCATTTGCGCCGTACACAGCGCCTGACGGCCCGCGAACTACCTCGATACGAGCGGCGGTTTCCGTCGTCGCTTCCAGAAGCGCATTGACGTTCGCAAAACCGGCCGACCGCAACGGCACGCCATCTTCCAGAAAGAGAAACGAGCCAGCGCCGGCGCCGCCCGTCAGCACGGGCGAACGGATTGCCGTGAGATGCTCCTGACCGTTCCCGCGATGGATCAGCACCCCCGCCGACCGATTGAGTATTTCTGATGCGTGATCTGCCCCAATTATCTGAAGCTCCGCGGCGCCAAGCGTAGAAATGCTTGCGGGGACAAGACGCGCAGATTTTTCTCGTCGTTCTGCAGTGACGACGATAGTCTCATCGGCTGCCTGCGCCGAACAAACGGCGCCGACGACGCCGCCGCAACTAACCAGCAGGCATCGCAGAGGTCTTTTCAGCCTTAACATCTTCCTGCCGACTATCTCTCGTTGTTTACGTAACGCGTCAAATAGGCAACGCCGCGGCCGCGTTCGCGGTCCCGGTTATGACAGACTTTAAGGCGTCAACTGGTGAAAGGTGTGGCGGCGGCGACAGACGCCAATAAAATGAGGCCATGCGGCTCCGCTTTCACAACCCCAATCACCTGACCGAGCAGAAATGACGTTTTTCGATCTCCTGATCCTCATTGGTGGAAACCTTTTCATTCTTGCGGTTTGTTTCCTAGCTCTATGGGCAGTCAGCGTAAGGGTCCGCGACGCCAGTATCGTTGATATTTTTTGGGGCCCCGCCTGCGCCATCCCTGCGATTTTGACATGGTTCAGGGTTGAAGGGGCCTCGCCGCGAGATGCGGTGCTGACTTTGCTCGTTTCCATCTGGGCGGCTCGGCTCGGGCTCCATCTGGCCGCGCGCAATCTCGGCCATGGAGAGGACTACCGCTACGCCCGCATGCGCGCGGGGCAACCATCAGACGCCGCCTTTGCCCGCTGGAGTCTCGTTTACGTTTTCGGACTTCAATGCTTGATTGCATGGTTTGTGTCGTTGCCCGTTCAGGTAGGCCAGATAGGCGACAACAAAGCGCTCGGCGCGCTCGCATCGGCAGGGATTGCGATATTCCTTGCCGGCCTTGCTTTTGAGACCGTTGGCGACTGGCAACTGCGCCGGTTCAAGGGTGATCCTGCAAACAAAGGGCGGCTGATGACGACCGGTCTCTGGGCGTGGACCCGACACCCGAACTATTTTGGCGACAGCCTTGTCTGGATTGGTCTTGCTCTGATCGCACTGGAAGGGCCGCTTGGGTGGCTTGGACTGGCGAGCCCTGTGCTGATGGGCCACTTCCTCCTAAATGTTTCGGGCAAAGCGATGCTTGAGCGGGGCATGATGAAAAAATACCCCGAATATGAAGCCTACCGCGCGCGCGTGAGCGGATTTCTGCCTCGTCCGCCGAAACCTCTTTGACGCCGACTGCCCTTGAAGTGGGACATATTGCCCAGACCGCTGGAATGAGGCGCGATCTTCGCTAAATCCCTGACAAAGGCGAGAAACGCCGCATCGAACGGATGGTTAAGGAACCAATATGAACGCCCCATTTGACGCAGGAGCCAATTGTCGATCGATCTCTTCCGTCGACCTCGACGCGCACCGTGCGCCCGTTGACTGGCGTGACCGCATTGCACTCGCTTTCACGAAGGCGCTGCGATTTGTCGCCGACGGCTTTTTCTCGACGCGTTATGGACACCGCGCGGTTGTATTGGAGACCGTCGCGGCTGTGCCTGGCATGGTCGGCGGAATGGCGCAGCATCTCAAGGCGCTTCGGCGTATGCGTGACGACGGGGGCTGGATCAGGACGCTACTTGAGGAAGCCGAAAACGAACGCATGCACCTGATGACGTTTATTGAGATTGCAAAGCCGAGCCCCTTTGAGCGCGCGCTCGTGCTTCTCGCGCAAGGAATTTTTTTCAACCTCTACTTCGTCATCTATTTGATCTCTCCCCGCACAGCGCATCGGATCGTCGGCTATTTCGAGGAAGAAGCGGTCTACAGTTACACTCAGTACTTGGAGGAAATCGATGCCGGTCGGCACGAAAATACGCCCGCGCCAAAACTCGCAATCGATTACTGGAAGCTTGCGCCCGACGCCCGGCTCCGCGACGTCGTTTTGGCGGTTCGCGCTGATGAAGCTGGCCATCGGGACGTGAACCACAAAATGGCCGATGACCTTGGCGAGAAGAGAAAAATTAGATCAGCTCAGCGGGACAACGGGCTCGAGCGCGCTGCATAGCCCGACGATCATGCCAATCACGTTTTTTTACGTCCGTTCGCTCGACGGATCCGCCCCAATTTTTGATCTGCACCCACCAGCCCTGCGCCGATAGCGGCGAACATTGCGCCCAAAACAGCGATATTAAAAATAGTCGTTACAAGGCCGAGTTCGTCAACGTTCAGGAAAAAATAGGGATAAAAACCTGTGGCGATCCCGCGCATCATAGCAATAACGCCGAATGCGATTGGAAATATTAACCAGGCTCCGATCGATCGGAAAGAAAGGGATCCTCGCGTTTCCGAAACAAGCCAGAGACCGAGATAAAGCGCCGGAGTTACCGTGTGCAAGATCGTATCGGCCAGCAGTTGCCAGCCTTCCGGATTCCATTGGCTTGCAAGAATTATGTGGTAGACGGCGGCGGTTACAAAGAGATAGAGCGCGACGGCTGATCGGACCGAGGGGCCGGCGAACCACCGGCCTATCGCGGCTGATGGACTGATTGCTGAAACCGTTAATATCGCCGCAGCCAGTAGATTGCTGAGAATGGTAAAATAACCCAAAAAACGCAACGTCGCCGCAATAGAACTGGCGAACTCCGGATTGCGCAGCATGATGGCGTATTGAACGGCAAGTCCGCTCCAGGCCACTATCGCGCCAAAGATTTCAAAAATTCGCGTCAGCATAAACTTGGAGCTTCCCCGTTGCGCTGTGCATTCCTTGAAATGATGGCGGCAAATCCGGGCGGGCGACAAGGCGTTCGCTCAGCATTTGCTGCGAGGCCCGATCAGGCGGCCTCCATTGCGGGGATACGCCGATGCAAATCACCAATTGCAGGCGGCGTATGAACGCCGCGCAGGTCTGGACGATGACGACAGGCGAGGCTGGCATGCGCGCACAGGCGCTAGGGCTCGCCGATGCGATCGGGCTGCCATACGAAGAAAAAGTGATTCGGCTGAAGGCGCCGTGGTGCTGGCTTCCTGTCGGCGCGGCGCCGGGCGGGCTATCTGATTTCGCCTTCCGTGGTGAAGCGCCCACCCCCCCATGGCCGCGCGTTTTAATCAGCTGCGGCCGGCGCTCAGCAATAGTCTCTGCCGAGATCAAGAGGCTGGCAGGCAGCAAAACGCGGACAATTTGCATTGGCGATCCGCGAACTGCAGCGCATCTTTTCGATATGGTGATTGCACAACCGCACGACCGCGTTCGCGGACCCAACGTGCTTCTAACCGAGACAAGCTTGCATCGCTTCACGCCAGCGCGCCTCACATCCGCAAGAGAAAAAGGAATTCCATTATTTAAAAAACTGCCGCGGCCCTTTCTCGGCGTCCTGGTAGGCGGCCCCGTGAAAGGTCGAGGCTTTACCGAAGAGGATGGCTCGCGACTCGCTGCAATTATTCGTCAACGCCTCGACGCGCATGGCGGATCCGCACTTATCGCTACTTCGCGACGGACGAGGCCAGAAGTTGCAATTTGCCTCCAACGCATATTCAACAAAGACTCGAATGCTTTTTTTTCGAATGAGAAAGGCGAGAACGCTTACGAGGCGATACTTGCCAGTGCGGACCGCCTTATCGTGACCAGCGATTCCGTGACTATGGCCTCCGAGGCGCTCGCGTCAGGCGCGCCCGTCGAGATTTTTGAAGTGAGCGGAATTGGGCGCCGGCAAAAATTGTTCGTCGAGCGTATCTCAGCGCTCGGCCTAGCGTCGCGTATCGGCTCCGTGAATTTTTCGCAATCTCTCCCCGTTGCCGCAAAACTGCCCGATAAGGCCATTACCACTGTTTACGTCGCCGCGTACGCTGCTCAAGAATTTCTACGACAATTTAAGGGGGAGTTGTGAAGGCAAATTGGTTTCTTTTCACACTGATAGCGCTTGCTGGTTGCGACGGCGCGAAGGCGCCGGACGCGACTGAGGCAACTGCGCCGGCCAGTAATTCACCGCAAGCAGTTCAGTCGTCCGCGATCATCGAACGGCTGGTAAACCGGGCATGGAAACTCAGCGCGACGGCAACCGAACTTGCTCAACCCGGACGTATACGCATTTTTCTTGAAAACGGCGTGTTTCTGCAGGGCTCGTGCTGGGAGCCCTTCCGATTGTCGAATTGGAAGGCCACAGGGCCCAACAGCTTTTCCTGGAACGAGGATGGTATCGAGATTACGGCAACCGTTGCGCTTGCCGACCCGGCTGCGATCGTGACGATGCAGCTTCCCACCGAAGCTCGCTCTGAGCGTCTCGTCCCGATGGAAGCGCCGTTTGTTTGTCCGGATTATCCGAAGTAAAATATAAGAAGCCCGGAAGTTCGATCTCCGGACCTCATCGGCCCGTTCATCGGCCTGTCATTCGCTAACGAATCTCCAGTTCGCGCCTAACGCGCGCCTCGTCCACCGGACCGACGATGGCAATAGCTGGCGCGCCGCGCAACGCCTGCTGCGCACAGACCCGAGCTTCTTCGACTGTCACTGCGCCGAGACGCGCCTTTATCTCAGATGGGCTGGGAACTCTGCCATGAGTGAACCACTGCCCTGCCGCCGCCTCGGCGCGGTTGGTTGGACTTTCCCGCCCCATTAGAAGCGAGGACCGCAACAGGGCACGCGCCCGGTCCAACTCAGCTTGACTGATTTTGTCGGCCATCGCTCGCAATTCCTGCATGACCAGCGACACAGCGAGGGGGGCATTATCCGCGTCCGTACCGACATAAACGCCGATCGCGCCTGTCTCATCGAACGCATCGACGAAGGAATAGACCGAATAGGCTAGCCCCTTCTCTTCCCGAATTTTTTGGAACAATCGAGACGACATTCCTCCGCCAAACGCCTCGGCGAAAATTCGTAATGCGAACGCGCTGTCGCTTCGAGCGCTGACGGCGGGGAAGGACAAAGCGATGTGGGTCTGTTCAATATCGCGATCATCATGCGCCCACCCGTCGTGATGAACCGGCCATTCGCGCGATAGAATGGGGCTCGGGGATGAAAGTCCCTGAAAATAGTTTTCGGCCCAGATGGCAATTTTCTCAGGATCAACACCGCCAGCCGCCGTCACTACAGCCCGATCAACAGTGTAGCGCGCGCGCATAAATTGACGAAGCCTATCAGCATCGTGCCCGCGAACGCTTTCAACCGTACCAAGGATCGGTCGACCGAGCGTACAATCGGGAAAGCTCAACGCTTGAAGAGCTTCCATAACTGCGTCGTCCGGCGTGTCGGCCGCCTCGCCTATCTCCTGAACGACGACTTCTTTTTCCCGTTCAAGTTCATCGTGTTCGAGGGTAGGCGCGATAACGATGTCGGCAATAATGTCGAGGGCCAATTCAACGTCATCGTTCATCACGCGGGCGTAGTATCCCGTTTTTTGATAACCCGTAGCGGCGTTCAAAAACCCGCCCACGGCTTCGATCTCTTCGGCGATCCGGCGCGCGGTTCGGCGATCGGTGCCTTTAAAGGCCATATGCTCCAGAAGATGCGCGACGCCATGCTCATCCTGACGCTCGTCCATGGCGCCCGCTTCGAACCAGACGCCAACAGCGGCCGTCTCCAGATCAGCCATGGGGTCAGTGATCACTCTGAGGCCAGTTGATGTTGTGATGATTTCCATGATTACTCCGGCCCGTAATTGCGGCTCTAGCGCGCGTCAAGAATGATTTGGCGAATGCTGGCAAGATCAGCCGGTGCTCTAACGAACTGCTCGTCGCGATTCATAATTTCATCCAAAGCAGGAGGCGCGGACGGGACGAGCCCAGTCGCGTGTTCGACCGCTTCTGGAAATTTCGCCGGGTGGGCGGTAGCGAGAATAATTGCCGGCCCCATCGCGGCGCCCCGCTGACGCAACTGAGCAAGGCACGCGAGACCAACGGCCGTGTGAGGGTCAATCAAAATTCCATACCGCCGGTGAGTCTCGGCGATCGCAATCGCGACCTCTGGCTCGCTTGCGCTGGCAGCGACAAAGTCTGCCTGCATCGTCCGCACCATCGCTGCTGGCAGACGGACCTCCCCTTCCCGACCCAGATCGTTCATGGCGCTGCGCACCCATTCGGCGTCGCGCCCTGAAGCTTCGAACATTAACCGCTCAAAGTTCGACGCCATCTGGATATCCATCGATGGCGAACTGGTTTGCGCCACGGCGCCAGGCCGATAAACACCGTCCGTCAACACACGACGCATGATGTCGTTCTGATTGACGGCGACGGCGATAGGCTCCATGCGCAACCCCATGCGACGGGCTACGTATCCTGCAAATGCGTCACCGAAGTTGCCCGTTGGCGTCACGAATACGGGCGAAGGCGAACCCGTCGGCAATTGTCCGGTCGCTGTAAAATAGTAGGCGGCCTGGACAATCAACCGCACCCAGTTGATCGAGTTTACGCCGGTGAGGCGGCGCGCCCGAACCAGATGAGGATCGATGAACAGTTCCTTGACCAGCCGCTGGCAGTCGTCGAACGTTCCGTCTACGGCTATATTGTGAATGTTTGGCGCCGTTGTGGTCGTCATGATACGCCGTTGCACGCCGGAGATACGGCCGTGAGGATGCAGCATAAATAGTTCGACGGTTGGGCTGCCCGCGAACGCCGCCACAGCCGCACCGCCAGTATCGCCCGATGTCGCACCGATAATCGTGCGCCTGTCCCTGTCGCTCGCGAGCGCCCAATCATAAAGTCGCGCAAGCATTTGCATGGCGACGTCCTTGAATGCGAGCGTGGGTCCGTGAAACAATTCAAGAACCCAAATATCCTCCGACAGCTGCCGTAACGGAGCCGCTTGTGGGTGGCTAAAGGTTGCGTAAGCATCTTCCGCCAAGCGCTCCAGCGTGGCGATGTTCATATCGGGCGCCGCATAAGGCGCGAGAATCGCCGCCACCGCTTCGGCCAACGAACCCGAGCGAATTTTCTCGACCTCATTAAGCAGCAGACGCGGCAAGCAAACCGGCATGTAGAGGCCGCCGTCGGGCGCTAATCCGCTCAATAAAACGTCGCGAAATCCGATTTCGGGCGCGCCGCCCCGCGTCGAGAGATACTTCATTGAGGTCCACTCAGGATTTTGTGTCGGCGCGCCTAGCTGGCCAGCCGGCAGATCAAAAATCGCCGCTCGGTTGGAGCAGCGATCAGGAGATCAGCGCCATCGATAGCAGCAACGGTTGAACCAGCCATCCTTTCACCCGGATCGGAGAATATTTCTGTCAACGGAAGGCCATCGATAAACTTCATCACGAGCGAAGGCGAGCGTTCTACCCCAACGAAGCCAAACAGCGCTCTGGCTAGCGGCTTTGGCTGCGCAGCAACAAGCACGGACCCGTCTGGCGCAACGGTCAGGCGTTGCGGCGACGCCGTTAATTTCTCTGTCCGCGACAAGACAAGCGCGCCGCTTAATTCATGCCGGTCGAAAACGGCAATCGAGGGTCCCGCAGCCTCGCTGACGTACGCGCGTCGGCCATTCTGTGAAACTGCTATTCCGCCTGCATAACGCAGACCTTCAGCGCCAAGGCTGACCGCCACTCCGTCGAAGTAATAGACTTTTCCTGAAGCTGTACGCGCGAAAAACGCAAGGCGGCCTAACAGTGATTTGCGGTCAGCGTCTGCCTCATTGGTAACATAGAACGATCGGTGGCCGACCGCCGCAACGGCGCTCAATCGTGAGAAACGAGGATCGGTTATGGTCTCCGCGTAAACCAGATCGCCATTGGCGTCGACGTCAAAGAGTTCGACTGATCGAGCGCGCGCGTTAGCCACAAAAAGGCGCCGCTTATCGCCTGCTTCAAAATAGCTTAACCCAGTCGGGTGGAACGTCGGCGGACCGTCGCCCGATCTGTCCCGCCAACCGGAATCGTCGAGTGGATCAGCAATCGAAAGCAGATAGATTGCCCCCCGGCTGCTAGAACCATCGCCAAGCGAAGAGACAAACGCCTTTCGGGCGCCCGGCATCACGGCAATATCCGTTGGCGCCGCGATCCCCGATACAGGCGTACAATCCCCGATTGCAGAAACCTGTTGATCTGAAAAATAGTTGAACGAATGGAGCGAGGAATAAACCCCTGCGCTACCCGCGAGCGCTAACGCAACCGAAACAATAACGGTAGCCGTTCGTCTCATTACGCTTACTCGGATTGGGCGGGAACGTTGGCTGCCAAAAACGTAGACTAACGGGATGTTAACATAAGGCAACCGCATTACTACAGCGACGAACAAAAAACGCCGCCACAAGCCTACGCTAGTTGGCGCGACCAGGTTGATTTAGCTTGTTCGCCGGCGTATACGGCGCGACCTTTGATCAATTATCAAGCGTGGATCCCGCGCCCCTAAACCGAGCTGCCCACATGAAAAAAGACATCCATCCGAATTATCACACGATCAAGGTCGTAATGACGGACGGATCGTCATTTGAGACCCGCTCGACTTATGGCGCGGCAGGCGCAACACTGTCGCTGGATATTGATCCATTGAGCCACCCGGCATGGACCGGCGGCCCACAGAAAATCGGCGAACGCGGGCAGGTCTCGAAATTCAATCAGAAATTCTCGGCATTTGGCCTGAAGAAGTAAAATCGACGTCGTGGCCGCGCGTACAGCGGCCAATTTTGCCCCCAGTTCAGCTATTGTTTCGTTGGGAAAGCAGCAAACAATGCGCGCTGTTGGGCGACGGCATCGGTCGCGCCGATTTCGCTTTTTTGAACTCCGAACAGCTCAAGATCCAACCGGACGATTCGGTGATAGAGCTGGTTGGATGCGTCGATGAGCGAGGCGAGCGTGCTCGGCACTTCCGCATCTAGTGAACCGCTCTCGCCGCCATCCCGCGGGGACACCCGATATTTGTCCTCGCCAGCGTCGGCGAAAGTCATATCCCCCTCCCGCACGGCCCGCAGCACGAGTAGCCATGACGCGATCTGCATCAGTTGGGTCGTCAATCGCATGGACGCGCTGGCGTAAGACAGCGCAGCTGAGCGCGACAGCGATTTCGATGATTCTCGGCCCGGGCCGTCCAGATAGTTCGCAGTCTGCTCAACTAGCAGCATGCCTTCGCGAAAGGTTCGACCGAACACCTCCGAATGAACGAATGACCAAGCACTGTCGGTATTAAAAGGGACGTCGTCGGAGGCGCGCATGAGCAACTTGAATTCCTGACTTGATAAACTTGCCCCGACGCACGCATCGGCACAACTGGTAAACGCAGAGGGGCGGCGGGGTCGCAAAGAGCGACCTTCGCCCGGAGGTCAGCAACCCACATGCCAGCAACCGAAGGGGGAAAACGCTTGAGGCGACATGTGTTAGGCGTCGACGGATGTCCCGCAGGATGGATTGCGATTTCGCTCGATCTCGCCAGCGGCGCGACCAAAGCGCATTTTTTCAGCGATATCCGGTCATTATTGGACGGCCCTGGGCGGGGAGCGGCAGCCGTGTTGATCGACATGCCCATCGGTCTTCCCGAAATGGGCAGGCGCGCGTGCGAAACAATGGCCAGAACGATGATCGGTCCGCGACGCTCGAGCGTGTTCGCCGCTCCACGGCGCCCGATGCTGAACTTTCAGACCTACGCCGAGGCAAACGCCTGGGGTAAAAGCTTTGGACCCGATGGCGGCGGGGGGCTGGCCAAACAGTCCTGGATGCTGCGGCCTAAAATTATAGAATTGGATAATGCGGTTACGCCGACCGATCAGGAGTTCAT
>JBGTFV010000117.1:0-2835 GCA_041747095.1 Parvularculaceae bacterium | reverse complement strand
GGCGCCGGCCGCGCCGCTGGTGACAACGCGTCCCGCGCGCCGCTCGCCTGTATAGGGATTGGTCGTGCAGCCGACCGCCACCATCGCCAAAGCTCCGAGAAGTACAAAACTGCGCATTGAAGGCTCCTTTGTTGATCGGGAATCCGTGCCCCCCGTTTAAGCGGCCCGGATCAGCGATCGGTTAAATCGCCAGCGAACTATCAGGCGGACTATGGCGATGTCGCCGACTTCGCTGAATTAAAAACACGTAATTTGGGGAAAAGTATGGTCGCGCTGCGGCGGAGGGGCGAAAAATTCGGCGCAATTGGACTTTTGGTGGATTTCTGGCCTGCTTTTGGCGCAACGCCCCGTTGTCTGAGGCGGCGGGACTTGACGCTGGACGCCGACGGCCCTAGATCGTTGCTAGCAGTCACATCGAGTGAGTGCTAGCCGACCCAACGCGGGTTGGCATTTAAACAAATCATTGTTTTCAAACGCAGATCGCAACTCAGGAGATCTCATATGGGTTTTCGGCCACTCCATGACCGCGTTCTCGTCCGCCGCCTTGAGGAAGACGAGAAAGTCGGATCGATCATCATCCCCGACACCGCAAAAGAAAAACCCCAGCGTGGAGAAATCCTCGCCGTCGGACCCGGCGCCCGGGGCGACGATAACGAACTCGTTCCGCTCGACGTCAAAAAGGGCGACAGGGTTCTTTTCGGCAAATGGTCGGGCAGCGAAGTGAAGATCGACGGGGAAGACCTGTTGATCATGAAAGAGTCCGACATCCTCGGGATCATCGACTAACCGTCGAAACAAACCCCGACGAATAAAAGGCTGGCCGGAGAAAACGGTCGGCAGAACCAGTTTTAAAATCAGGAGACAGAGAATATGGCAGCGAAAGAAGTTAAGTTCGACGCCGAAGCGCGCGAGAAAATGTTGCGCGGCGTGGACATCCTCGCCAACGCGGTGAAGGTCACGCTCGGCCCGAAAGGCCGCAACGTGGTCATCGAAAAGTCGTTCGGCGCGCCCCGCGTGACGAAAGACGGCGTAACGGTCGCCAAGGAAATCGAGCTTGAAGACAAGTTCGAAAACATGGGCGCCCAGATGGTGCGCGAAGTCGCGTCGAAAACGAACGACGAGGCCGGCGATGGCACGACGACGGCGACGGTTCTCGCCCAGTCGATCGTACGCGAAGGCGCCAAGGCCGTGGCCGCAGGCATGAACCCGATGGACCTGAAGCGCGGCATCGATCTCGCCGTGACGAAAGTAATCGCCGACATCAGGCAACATTCGGTGAAAATCGCCTCCTCGTCTGAAATTGCTCAGGTCGGCACGATCTCAGCCAATGGCGAGAAAGAAATTGGCGACATGATCGCCAAGGCCATGGACAAAGTCGGCAATGAAGGCGTGATCACGGTCGAAGAGGCCAAGACCGCCGAAACCGAACTTGATGTCGTCGAAGGCATGCAGTTTGACCGTGGGTACCTGTCGCCCTACTTCATCACCAACGCCGAGAAAATGATCGTTGAACTGGATGACCCGTTCATCCTGCTGCACGAGAAAAAACTTTCCGGCCTGCAAACCATGCTGCCGCTGCTCGAGTCGGTCGTTCAATCCGGCAAGCCGCTGCTGATCATTGCGGAAGACGTTGAAGGCGAAGCGCTGGCGACCCTCGTCGTCAACAAACTGCGCGGCGGCCTCAAAGTTGCCGCCGTGAAAGCGCCGGGCTTTGGCGATCGTCGCAAGGCGATGCTGGAAGACATCGCGGTGCTGACGGGCGGTCAGGTGATCTCCGAAGACCTCGGCATCAAGCTCGAGAACGTCACGCTGAACATGCTTGGCCGCGCCAAGAAAGTGACGATCAACAAGGACGACACCACGGTCATCGACGGCTCTGGCGCCAAGGCGGACATCGAAGCCCGCACCAACCAGATCCGCAAGCAGATCGAAGACACAACGTCGGACTATGACCGTGAAAAGCTGCAAGAACGTCTCGCCAAACTCGCGGGCGGCGTTGCGGTGATCAAGGTTGGCGGCTCGACTGAAGTCGAAGTGAAAGAGCGCAAGGATCGCGTTGACGATGCGCTGAACGCGACCCGCGCAGCGGTGGAAGAAGGCATCGTCCCAGGCGGCGGCGCGGCTCTTCTCTACGCTACGCGCGCGCTCGAAGGTCTGAAAGGCGTCAACGCCGATCAGGACGCGGGCATCGCCATCATCCGCCGTGCGATTCAGTCGCCGATCCGTCAGATCGTGAAGAACGCTGGCGGCGAAGGCTCAATCGTCGTTGGAAAACTGCTCGAACAAAAAGACTACAAGTTCGGCTTCAACGCTCAAACCGATGAATATGTCGACCTGATCAAGGCCGGCATCGTCGATCCGGCGAAAGTCGTGCGCACCGCGCTGCAAGACGCTGCGTCGGTCGCTGGCCTCCTGATCACGACCGAAGCAATGGTCGCCGAAGCGCCGAAAAAAGACTCAGGCCACAGCCATGGCGGCGGCATGGGCGGCGGCGGCATGGGCGGCATGGGCGGCATGGACTTTTAGTCTAAACCCTTCGTCCACGACGTTTCACGCTATGTATACGGAAAGGGCGGCCCGCGGGCCGCCCTTTTTGCTTTCGAGAAACTTTCTATGCGATGTTCTATTGGCCGCCCGGATCAATAGCCGCCATCTGCCTCGTCCTCAGCGGCCCATTCATCCGCCCGCCATTCATCCGAAGCGCGATCCTCCGCGGTCCAATCGTCGGCCGTCCAACCGTCGTTCGTCTCGCGCGACCAGTAGGGATCAACCGCCTCAGGCGCGGCGTCCCCCCGGCGCGCCCCTCGTTGCCGGTCGCCGGGCGCGCTCGTGACC
>JBGTFV010000116.1:0-3596 GCA_041747095.1 Parvularculaceae bacterium | reverse complement strand
ATGGCAGTCGGGCGCGTCAGCCTCCGGCGGATCAATGGCCGCGGCGCGGCTCATCCTAGAACCGCCGCGCGAGGATCTCTACCGGCGCATTGAAGCGAGATTCGCGTCGATGGCTGCGAATGGCGGTCTGGAGGAGGCGCGCCGCCTTGCCGGCCGCCGGCTCGATCCGGCGTTGCCAGCGATGAAGGCGGTTGGGGCCGCCGAATTGATGCGCTTTGTCGACGGATCGCTGACGCTCAACGAAGCGCTGGCGCTTGGCGCGCAAAATACCCGTCGGCTCGCCAAGCGCCAGACGACGTGGTTCCGCAATCAGACCGCGGACTGGCCAAGAGAATCGGCGGTGGAGCGGGGCCTGGCCGCACTGATTGCACAACTTGAAACGTCTGAAATTTCAGAACGCTAGAGCGTTGCGCATTGCATTCACATGTGTGTGCTTTTATCACATTTCGCAGGCCCGACGGTTTGGGGAGCGGCCCGGGGCGCGCTGAGATCGACCGATCGGCCGGACATCCGCAAGGCTTTCCCATCCGATCCCAGACGATCGTAGCGCGCTATGGCTGAAACTGGTGCGGGCGCGGACGCGGCGAGGCTAATAGTTCGATGTTTGAATTCCTCCGGCGTCTCGGGAGATTCCTGAACCGTATGGACGCGAAAGCAGCGACGTCGCTGCTCGTCTCGGCGGTTCTGCTGTTTTTTGTCGGGCTGATGTTCTTCTTCGGCCAGCGCTGGCTGCATCTCGACGAGTCCGGCGCGCTAAGCGAGATGATGATTCGGGCTGCTGACTCGCCATGGGCGATCCCGGCCGTGATCTCGGTATTCGTGCTGCTGGCGTTGACGGGGTTTCCGCAAATCCTCTTGATCACAGCGACAATCCTGACCTTCGGTCCGCTCAACGGCGCTGTCTATGCCTGGCTTGCGACGATGATCAGCGCGACCTTCACGTTCTGGCTTGGGCACATGTTCGGCGGGGTCTGGGTTCGGCGGTTCGGCGGCGAGCGCATTCAGTCGTTGATCGACTTTCTTGGCCGGCACGGCGTTCTGGCGAGCGCGCTGGTCCGCCTTGTTCCTTCGGCCCCGTTCATTGTGGTCAACGCGGCGGCCGGGGCGGCGCACATACCGCTCTGGAAGTATGCGGTCGGGACCGGACTTGGGATTGTGCCAAAGATCGGGTTCGTCGCGACGCTTGGGGTCCTGACCCCGGAACAGGCCGATCTTGGCAAAGGGATTGACGGCATAGTGGAATTCTTTACCCGCCGCGATCCGATGGCTCTCGCCATGATGGCGGGCGTGATCGGGGCGTGGCTCGGCTTCCTGCTTCTCGTGCGCCGGCTGTTCGTCCGCTTGCGGCAGCCGCGCGATGGTTTGCAAAAATCGGGGCGGCGCCCCTGATTGCCCGCACAAGTGACGGGAATCTGTTTATGTCTGCGCCTCGAACGCCGAGAATTCCGTTTGCGCGGGCTTTCCGGCGGTATTTGTTGACGATTTCGGAACCGATTAACGTTAAAGATCGTCGCGCAAACAACAACCGGCGATAGGAACCGTCCATGCTCTCCACTCTGTTTGGCA
The DNA here is from genome assembly GCA_041747095.1 of Parvularculaceae bacterium. GTDB lineage: Bacteria > Pseudomonadota > Alphaproteobacteria > Caulobacterales > Parvularculaceae > Amphiplicatus. The sequence continues at coordinate 2,030 of JBGTFV010000116.1, read as the reverse complement.
TGCTTTCCGCGGACATGGCGATCGACCTCGGGACGGCCAACACGCTTGTCTACGTCAAAGGCCGCGGCATCGTTCTGAACGAGCCTTCGGTGGTCGCCATCGAGACCCGTCAGGGCCGCAAGATTGTGCGCGCCGTCGGCAATGAGGCCAAGGATATGCTGGGGCGCACGCCGGGGGAGATCGAGGCGATCCGCCCGATGCGCGACGGCGTCATCGCCGACTTCGAAGTCGCCGAGGCGATGATCAAGCATTTCATCCGCAAAGTTCATAACCGGCGGTCGTTCGCCAGTCCCCGCATCGTCGTGTGCGTGCCCTCGGGCGCGACCGCCGTTGAGCGACGGGCGATTCAGGAATCAGCGCTCTCGGCGGGCGCACGCAAAGTCGAATTGATCGAGGAGCCCATGGCGGCCGCGATCGGCGCGGGCCTGCCCGTCACGCAACCGACCGGCTCGATGGTCGTCGATATCGGCGGCGGCACGACCGAGGTTGCGGTTTTGTCGCTCGGCGGCATCGTCTATTCGCGCTCGGTGCGCGTTGGCGGCGACAAGATGGACGAGGCAATCATCGGCTACATTCGCCGTATGTATAATCTGTTGATTGGCGAGGCTTCAGCCGAGCGCATCAAGAAGGAAGTCGGCTCGGCCATGATCCCGACCGAAGGCTCGGGCGTGACGATCCAGATCAAGGGCCGAGATTTGATGCACGGCGTGCCGAAAGAGGTGCGCATTGGCGAGGCGCAGGTCGCCGAAGCGCTGGCCGAACCGGTCAGCCAGATAATTGAGGCCGTGAAGGTCGCTCTCGAGGCGACGCCGCCGGAACTCGCCGCCGATATCGTCGATACGGGCATTATGCTGACGGGCGGCGGCGCGCTCTTGAAAAAACTTGATCAAGTTCTGCGCGATGAAACCGGTTTGCCGGTTTCAGTTGCGGACGACCCGCTCTTGTGCGTGGCCCTTGGCACCGGCGCGGCGCTTGAAAACGACAAGGCGATGCGCGGCGTTCTCAGCTCAGCGATTTGACGGGCGCTCCGAACGCAGACGATAAGGGTGCATCGGCGCAAAATTAGTCCGGAACGGTTCGTCCTCGCAAATTTAAGCAGGGCAAGCTGATTGGGGCGCCGGCTGGGGATGCAATATTCCGGGCAGACGAGGCTATAGCGGCGATCAGCAGGGCCTGCGCGGGGTATGGAAATATTCGGCAAACAACGGATCAGCGGCGGCGGCGCTCAGGACGAGGCCCGCGCCGGCCTGATCATTTTTTTTCTCGTCTCGCTGTTTCTTTTGCTGTCGAGCCTTTACGCGGCGGAGGCTTCCGTATTGCGCAAGGCGCGCGAGTCCGTTTTGGAGGCGACCGCCCCGGCGCTCGAACTGCTCTCCGGACCGATCGGGTTTCTCGAAGATCTGTTCGGAGACGTCAGCGATTATTTCGGCGTCCTCAAGCAGAATAAGGCGCTACGCGAGGAGAACGCGGCGCTGCGCCAGTGGCAGGATGAAGCCCGCAGTTTGCGCCAGATCCTTGCCGCTTATGAGGCGCTGAAAATCTACGAGCCGCCGCCGCAGATCCGCCCGATCAACGCTTTCGTGATCGGCGAATCGAACGAGGCGTTCCGCCAATCCATGATCCTCAATGTCGGCGCCAAAGACGGCGTCGCGTATGGTCAGGCCGTTGTCGGCGATCGCGGTCTGATCGGCCGCGTCATTGACGTCTCCAGCAACGCCGCGCGAACGCTGCTTCTCAACGACGCGCAAAGCCGGATTCCTGTATTCGTTGAGGGAGCCGAAGTCGAAGCCATCCTCGTTGGTCGCACGACCGGGCGGCCCTCGCTCGCCGTAACGCTCCAGCGCAACGCCGGGGCGATTGAGGTGGGCCAGCGCGTCGTCACTTCTGGCTCGGGCGGCGTTTTACCAAGCGGGCTGGTCGTCGGCGTCGTAACGCGGATCGACGATCGCGTCGTAGAAGTGGATCTTGCGGCCTCCCATACCCGAACGCGGATGGTGCGTGTCCTGAATTATGCGTTCCCGGCCGTCGAC
>JBGTFV010000115.1:0-3306 GCA_041747095.1 Parvularculaceae bacterium | reverse complement strand
GCGGCGGCGACGAGCCTCGCCCATGGCGACTATTCGGGCGCGGGTCGTATTCTCGTTGTCGAAGACGAAGACGGCGTCAGGGCCTTTGTAATCGCCATGCTGAAACGTGCGGGGTATGAAATCGAAGCGGCGGCGAACGGCGTCGAGGCGCTCGAAGCGCTTGAAGCCGATCCCGATTACGACCTTATCATTACCGATGTGATGATGGATCAGATCGACGGTCCGACATTCATCATGGAAGCGCGCGCGCGACTCGGCGTACAAGCGGCTGTGATCTTCATGTCGGGTTACGCCGAGACTGCCGTCCGGGCGCAGCTTGACGCTGTCGACAATGCGACTTTTATTCAGAAGCCCTTCGCCATGGCGCAGCTTGGCGCGCGCGTGAAAGACGTCCTGCAGGCGCGACGCGCCGCCGCGCAAACAAATTGAACGTCGGTAAACGGAGCATATCTTTCAGATGCGTCAGGTCGTATTCGATCTCGAAACCACCGGATTCCGATTCGAAGAGGGTCACCGCATTGTCGAGATTGGCGGCGTCGAGCTTATCCGCGGCGCGCTGACGGGCCGGCACTTCCATACCTATGTGAACCCCCAACGCGACATGCCGGAGGGTGCTTTCAAGGTGCATGGGTTATCGGCGGAGTTTCTGCGCGACAAACCGGTTTTCTCCGATGCGCGCGTCGCCGAGGCATTCGTGAAGTTTGTCGACGACGCGGAGCTTGTCGCCCATAATGGCGTCAGTTTCGATTTACCGTTTTTGAACGCAGAGTTGGCCGCTGCCGGTTTCTCGCGGCTTGGCAATCCGATCGTCGATACGCTGCACATCGCGCGTCGCAAGTTTCCTGGAGCGCCGGCCAGCCTTGATGCGCTTTGCAGCAAATTCGGCGTCGATACGCGCCAGCGGCAAAAGGACGGCCACGGCGCGCTCCTCGACTCGCGGCTGCTTGCGGCGGTGTACATTGAGCTTACCGGCGGAGCGCAGGCCGGGCTCGATTTCGCCGATGCTAACCGGGCCGAAGTTCAGTTCCGCAAAGGCGGTCTCCGCCGCGCCAAAACGCGCCCCAGTTCAATGCCGAGCCTGTTGACCGATGAAGAGGCGGCAGCCCATGCCGCCTTTGTCGATGAGCTGGGGCCTGAGGCGCTTTGGTCGATCTGCGACGCCAAAGCGTCAGCGGCGAATTGATGACGGCAAATGGATGACAGCGAACGCTCGTCAGGCAACGCCCGCCGGGCTGCGCTGTTGTTGCAGAACGCGCTGCTGATAGATCGCAAAGAAGTCGATCGGATCGAGCATGATCGGGGGGAAATTTCCTGCGATCGTCGTATCGGCAATGATCTGCCGAATGAACGGGAACAGAAGCCGCGGGCACTCGACGAGCATGATGGGTTCGAGCTGGTCGGCCGGCACGTTGAGCAATTCAAAGACGCCCGCATAGGTCGTCTCGACAACGAATACGGGCTCTTCGCCGCGACGGGCGCGCGCAGAAACCGCGAGTTCAACCTCAAACTGTCCGGGCGCAATACCGCGCGCGTTGACGTCGACGCTCACTTCAATGCCTGGCTGACCCATGTCCCGGAAACTCGCCGGCGCCCTGGGGCTCTCGAACGAATGATCTTTCAGATATTGCGCCAGCACGCGCAGGCTCGGCGGGGCGTCCGAAGCGCCGCCCGATCCGCCTGATGAATTGCCGTTGGGGAACGTCGCCCCATTTCCCGTCGTTTCCGACATCGATCCGCCTCTGGGTTCTGAATGAAGCAGCGCTCTTACACGCCTCGCTCGGCGCCGGCAACCTGTTGGGGCGGATTATCAACCGGCCCACTCATCGCCCCAATCGCGCAGCGCTCTGAGGATTGGACGCAGCGCGTCGCCTTTCTCGGTGAGGTGGTAGGATCGACGCACCGGATTTTCCTGATAGGTGCGGGCCTCGATCAGGCCAGCCTTTTCAAGATGCTTCAAGCGGGCGGTCAGCGTGTTGGTGGCGATGCCTTCGTCAGACTCAAGAAATTCCTTGAACGTCGACTTCCCGAACGCGGCCATGTCGCGGATGATCAGCAAACTCCATCGATCCCCGATGATGTCGAGCGCATGACCGACTGGACAGGGCGAGCGCAAGCGTGAGCCGCGTTCCGCAGCCATGTCGTTTTCACGTCCGTTCATCAGCCTGCCTGCCGCCGGTTGCGAGCTCGTGGTAAAACATAGTCACTTTAATGTTGCAAGTTTATATGGACCATGGTAGTGACTTGTGAATAGCAAGTAGCAAGGAACCAGCCATGTCGCCAACTTCCTCTCGAGGCCTTCGCGGAAGAACGGCGCTGACCGCGCTCGCCTGCCTTTGGGCGTTCCTTATCCCGGATACCGCTTCGGCGGCGCGGAATGTTGCGCCGCGCGATGCCTGCGTCGTCGAAGCTCAGAACCAGTTCGGCGATTCGTGGCGCCGCATCGAACGGCGGATTGAACGGGGCGCAAGCGTGGTCGAGTTCTGGATTACAGACACGGATGAGATCGCCGCGACGCGCGTCTACTGCCGTTTCAACACGCGCACCGGCGCAATCGAACAGGTCGCGATGCTCGAGAAACGCGCGTTCCGCCCGCGCGGGTGACTTGTCTCGGATTGGTAAACGGTCAACTCCCTGAGCCGTTTCCATAACTGGCGGCGCGGCGACGCGCCGCCTTTTTTAATTTTGCGCCGCTCAGGGCCGGCGGATGATCACGATGCTCTCACCGGCGGCGATCTTTGCGCTCACCCAGCGCAAAGCGGCTCGGGCGAGGCCTTGGCGTAGCGGCGGGACAAGCAGCAAAAACCCGAGCGCGTCGGTGAGAAACCCGGGGGTCATCAGCAGAGGCGCGGCGATGAGCAGGAACACCCCGTCGATCGCCGAGGCGACCGGTGGACGCCCCGCGGCGATGTCGGCTTGCGCCCTCGTCAGCGCGGACAGACCCTGAAAACGAATGACCGCTGCGCCGATTGCGGCCGTCGCTACGCAGGCGGCGACAACCGGCCACACGCCGAACGCCCCGCCCGCAGCAAGCAGCACATATATCTCCGCAATCGGTCCCGCGAGGAGGATTAAGAAAATGAGAAAGGGCATCGAGGGTGGTTTCGGTAACTTCAGCCCTATATAGACATGGAAGACTAAAATTTAAGCCGTTGGCCGTCCGGCGGCGTCGGCAAGGCGTATAGAGACCATGGATCCTGTTCTGCTTGTATTTGTCGGGCTCGCGAGTTTCGTGATTTTCCGACTGATTTCCGTTCTCGGCACCCGCACCGGACATGAACAACGCCCGGACATTGAGGGGCTGCAGCG
>JBGTFV010000114.1:0-4974 GCA_041747095.1 Parvularculaceae bacterium | reverse complement strand
GTGCAGATGATGCGCGAAGCAGGTCTCCCCTACGTCGTCGTACTGACCAATCCGACAACGGGCGGGGTGACGGCGTCATTCGCGATGCTCGGGGACGTTCATATCGCGGAGCCGGGCGCGCTCATCGGATTCGCTGGTCCGCGGGTCATTGAGCAAACGATTCGCGAGAAACTCCCCGAAGGCTTCCAACGTTCAGAGTTCCTGCGAGACAAGGGGATGGTTGATCTCGTCGTCCCGCGCAGTGAAATGCGGGGCGCCCTCGCGCGTCTTCTTCGTGTGCTTATGAAAGACGGAGCCGTAAAGCGTTCCCGGGTTGACGTCCCTGACCCAGGTGTTGTGAAGCAAACAAATGTGCGCGCCATACCTTCAAGCCGCTCGGTTGCCCCTGCGGGTCAGGCGACGCCGCTCGACAAGGCGGCCGAATAAGCCGGCGCGCCGAACAAGGGCGACTTGGTCTTCTGACGTCAGCAGGAATTCGCCCAAGTGAAGCCGTCCATCACGCCACCTTCCGTTATCGAAACGGCGCTCGAACGCATATCGCGGCGGCGGCCGCACCATATCGATCTAGGATTGTCGCGCGTCCTGACGACGCTAGGCCGGCTTGGCGATCCCCATTTGCATCTGCCGCCGGTGTTTCATGTCGCCGGCACAAACGGCAAGGGGTCGACCGTCGCCTATTTGCGCGCGATCCTCGAAGCATCCGGCAAGACGACGCACGTGTTCACCTCGCCCCATCTCGTTCGCTACAATGAGCGAATTGTGCTCGCTGGGCGGGAAATTGACGATGCCCGCTTCATCGATGCGATTGATCGTTGCGACGAAGCGGCGGGGGCGGATGAACTGACGTTCTTTGAGACGTTGACCTGCGCCGGCTTCCTGGCCTTCGCCGAGACGCCCGCGGATTTTACCATTGTTGAGGTCGGACTAGGCGGACGCCTCGATGCGACAAACGTGCTGGCAAAGCCGATCGCCACAGCGATAACGCCTATTGCGCTTGATCATCAGCATTTCCTTGGGGAGACGCTGGCCGAAATTGCGGCGGAAAAAGCAGGCATTTTTCGGCGCGGCGCGCCGGCGGTGGTTGGTCCGCAGACGCCGGAGGCGATGGCGGTATTCGAAGCGCGAGCGGAGGCGGAAGGCGCGACGCTCTACTCTTTTGGCTCTGCCTGGAGCGCATGGGCCGAGCAGGGACGGCTCATCTATCAAGACGAGCAGGGACTATGCGACCTGCGCGCGCCCCGTCTTGTTGGCGCTCATCAGTTCATGAACGCCGCGCTCGCGGTGGCGACGATCCGCGCTGCGGGACTCAGACTGGGCGACGCAACGCTCTCATCGGGGATTGAGGACGCGCGTTGGCCGGCGCGGATGCAGCGCCTGCGATCAGGACCCGCAGTAGATATATTGGCCGCAGCCGATGATTCCTGCGAGGTCTGGCTCGACGGCGGACATAATCCGCATGCGGCGCGAGCGATCGCGGGCGTCTTCGCCGATCTCGAGGAGCGCAGCTCCAAGCCGCTCGTGCTGATCGCCGGCATGCAGGAAAACAAGGATGCTGAAGGATTTTTCGCCGCGTTCACTGGCCTTGCCGCGTATGTTTTCGCGGTTGCCGCGGATCATCGCGGGGCCGCGTCCGCTGCGGCCATCGCCGCGTCGGCCAATCGCGCCGGTCTGGAAGCCGAGGTTTGTTCAGGCGTGCTGGACGCCGCCGTTCGGGCGCGTGCGTTCACACCCGGTCCGGTACGGGTGGCGATCTGCGGCTCGCTCTATCTCGCGGGCGAGGTATTGCGGGACCACGCCTGAACCGCAGAGCGCGCGTGTCAGGCCGCTGCGCGCGCTTCCCGCTCTGCCTGCGTCTGCTGGACACGCGGCCTGAGCAGTGCATTGCGAACGTCCGCCGGCACCGATTTGTAAATAACCGGTTCGATGAAGTTCAGCCGCTGGCGAACCTCCTCCAGCGGCAAGGGCAGCAGTTCGGCGACGTCATGCTGCAACAGGAAATCAACGCCGCGTCCCATTCGCCGTCCCTCAGCAACTGCCTTCACGAGCGGCAAGTCCGGACGTTCGATTTTTTGCGCGGTGAGGGCAAGAGCAACGATAATGCGGAATCCAGGATTGCCGGTCTGCTGACGGGAGAAGGCGAGATTGCATAACTCGCCCAGCGGATCGCGGCCGTAACCGGTCAGGACGTGCCAGAGATCGTGACAGACGCTGATGTGAAGGAACATGCGCTGGAACTGCGGAAAGTCAGTGTCTCCCTTATAGTCGATGCCGGCTTCTTCAGCGGAGGCGAGTATCCCCTCGGGCGTCAGGTTCTCCCCTTCCATAAAATCGAGATAGGCGCGCCCAAAGCTCCCCTCAGCGAGCGATCGAAGCCAGACCCGATTACTCAGGATGTATTCAAGACGCACCGGCTCGGTGACTACCCGGCGTCCATAGGTCGTGTTGGTGAATTTCTCGAACAGTTTCCGACCATTGGCGCCCGACACAGCCTTGATGGTCTCAAAAATTTGCCGGGTGTCCTCCTTGTTGCGGATGAGGCGCAAAACCGACACGAGGGCGTGAACGGGACGCACACCTGGGACCGGCGGGACAGGAAAACCGTTCACGAGATCGATGGAACTTTCGATAGCGCTAGTCTGTTCTTTCATGAAGGTCTCCAACCGGCCTGATCTGCGCACGGCGCGCTGCAGCCGATGTTACAAGACTACACTGAGTAGTTTACTTCCAGGTAAATAGTTTCGCAATCACAAAAAGAGAGGACGATTCTTGTTTGCTGGACGTCAGCGGCGGCTTCCGCCACAACCCTCTCGGGGCGCACTTCCCAAGGAGAACAAGTAATGACTGTATCACGCATCTTCTTCGGCCTTATGGCATTTTTCGCCGTTGCGGCAGCGTTCAGCGGCCCTGCGGAGGCCGCGTCCAAGGCGAAGATCGATCGTAAGGCTGACAACGCCATGAAAGTCTTCCGGGAAGACGTCAGCGGCGCGGACGCCGTTTTGAACCGCGCAGTTGGCGTTCTCGTGTTTCCGTCCGTCAAGAAAGCCGGCATTGGGCTGGGCGGCGAATATGGCGAGGGCGTACTTCGGATTGGCGGTCGCTCGGTCGCTTACTACTCTACCGCATCTGCCTCAATCGGCTTCCAGCTTGGCGCCCAGGCGCGCCGTCAGATCCTTGTCTTTCTCGACCAGACAGCCCTCGACAAGTTTCGTTCGAGCGACGGCTGGGAAGTCGGCGTCGATGGATCGGTTGCGGTCGTGACGCTTGGCGCAGGCGCGTCGATCAACTCCACGGAACTCAATCAGCCGATCGTCGCCTTCGTCTTCGACAACAAGGGATTGATGTACAATCTTTCGCTAGAGGGCTCGAAGATTACCGAAATCCACAAACGGAAATAATAAGTCGCCTACGGATCGTCAGGCGGCCTCTTCGAGGCCGTCTGACCAATCTCCTAGCTGGGCAAGGCTGTTCATCCGCGCGCGGTGGGCGAAAGCGGCTTGCCCGGCCTTGACGTTTTCCGGTTTGCCGCTCCACGCCTTTAACGGCGCCGCCTGTAAGGCCCGCCCGTAAGAGAACGACAGCGCCCATGGCATGACGTCGCTATAGCCGGCGTTCATGGCGTTCAGATGGGCAGTGGCCTCAATGTCCGACTGGCCGCCCGACAAGAAGACGATGCCCGGTACGGCTGCCGGAACTGCTGCGCGGAAGCATTTGACTGTTTTTTCCGCGACTTCCGACACGCCTGCCTGTTTTGCGCATTTCTTGCCGGCGATAACCATGTTCGGCTTCAGTATGACGCCCTCAAGGGCGACGCGCTGAACCCACAGCGCAGCGAACAGGCGGCGCAGGGCCTCTTCCGTGACCTCATAGCAGCGATCGATATCGTGATCGCCGTCCATCAGAACTTCCGGCTCGACGATCGGGACGATGCCGGCTTCCTGGCAAAGGGCGGCGTACCGAGCGAGCGCATGAACGTTCGCATCAAGACAATAGGCCGATGGAATGGATGTGTCGCCGCCGCGTCCGATGTCGATAACCGCCCGCCATTTGGCAAAGCGCGCGCCAAATTCAAAATATTCGGCAAGGCGTTCGCGCAAGCCGTCGAGGCCTTCGGTCACCTGCTCGCCCGGCGCGCCGGCGAGCGGCTTGGCTCCGGCGTCCACCTTGATCCCGGGGATGGACCCCGCCGCTTGGATGATCTTCACGAGCGGCGTGCCGTCCGCCGCATTCTGGCGGATCGTTTCGTCGTAGAGAATGACGCCCGAAATATGGTCGCGCATCGCCGTCTCGGTGCGGAAGAGCATTTCGCGGTAGGCGCGGCGGCTGTCGGGCGTTGACTCCAGCCCGATTGTGTCGAAGCGCTTCTTGATCGTGCCGGAGCTTTCGTCCGCCGCCAGAATGCCTTTGCCGCTCGCGACCATTGCAATAGCGATTTTGTTCAGCGCTTCGAGGTTCGTAGTCATTTTTCGGCCTCTTGCTTTGGGGTGCAGTCGGGACGGGAGGTGGGCAAGGCGCCCATCTGAATTTCAAGCGTGCGGTAATCCAGCGAAATGTAGCCTTCAACGACCGCCGGGTCTTTCTCCAGCGCTTCCTTGATTGCGGCCTCATCGACGTCGGCGATGAAAATGGTCACCCCGAGAGGCGTGGCGCCCGCGAGCCGGCCGCCCGCGAGCGTAAGGCAAGCGTCGGCATATGCGCGGTATACGGCGCGATGTGCGGCGATGATATCTGGTTTGTCCGCGAGGGCGGCGGCGTTTGGTCCAGGCGCGTTAAAGACGACGAAGTGGGTGTTCGCCGGTTGCGCCGCTGCGCCGCTCGCGAGCGTTGCCGAGACCAGCAGAGCGATTGTGTATAACCTCATTCAGGCCTCCAGCGCCTTGACGCCCGGCAATTCCTTGCCTTCGAGCCATTCAAGGAAGGCGCCGCCGGCGGTCGAGACGTAGGTGAAATCGTTGGCGACGCCGGCGTGATTGAGCG
>JBGTFV010000113.1:0-9589 GCA_041747095.1 Parvularculaceae bacterium | reverse complement strand
GCGCGGCCGCGCCGCCGATGTTTACGAATCTGGCGTCACCCGGGCGCGTAAAGTCCTGCCGGACGTCGTGACCGCTAGCAGCCGCGTTGTCGAGCTCGAAGCCGAGGTCGAACTGCTGAACAAGAAAGTTGCGGCGCTGACGAAAAAGAATGCAGCGAAAGCCGCGCCGCGGACCGCCGCGAAGTCGCGCGCGAAAGCCGCTTAAGGCATTGACCGCCGATCTGGCGAGCCCTCTGTTTGTTGCGTCAGCGTTTGGCGGGGCACCCTTCCGGGCGCCCCGCTTTTTCATCTCCGGCCGACCAGGAATTCCAACTTGGCGCGCGCGACGCGCGAGAATTGCTGCATCGCAGCATGGCGCGCGCGCAAATGCGATTTGCCAAGCGCCGGCAAACGTCGAATACTTCTCCCCAAGCGATGGCCTTTACAATCGCAATCGGGAGCACGCCCTTATCATGACAAAAACGAGCGACGAGCTTGGCTCGACCGCCGCAGACGCGCCGACCGCCCTTAATCCGATGATTGGGGTGCGGAGCGCGGAACTCGTCAAATCTCTCGGGGTGATCCTCGGACACGCGGCGCGCCAGCCGGCCCCCTTCGCGACGCATCTGACGCAATATGGGCGCGACCTGATCGAGATCCTCAAAGGCGACTCGGCCATCGCGCCTGACGCAAAGGATCGCCGCTTTCAGGACCCGACCTGGCAGAAAAACGCCGTTTACAAGTACACGCTGCAGTCATGGCTGGCCATGCGGAAGGGGTTCGCTGGCTGGATCAATGATTCCGGCGTCAGCGACGCGGACAAGGCGCGCGCGCATTTCGTCATGGACATCATCGCCGACAGCCTCGCGCCAACGAATTCGCTGATTGGGAATCCAACCGCCATCAAGAAACTTTACGAGACCGGCGGCGCCTCGCTGATCAATGGGCTGAAGAACGCCTATAATGATATTCGCCATAATGGCGGCATGCCCAGCCAAGTTGACGGCCGCCCCTTCAAGGTGGGCGAGAACCTGGCGACGACGCCGGGCGCGGTTGTCTACAAGAACGAGATGCTGGAGCTGATCCAGTATCAACCGACGACGGAAGAAGTCTTCGCCATGCCGCTGTTGATCGTGCCCCCGCAGATCAACAAGTTCTACGCCAACGATCTCTGCCCGAACAAAAGCATTATCCGCTTCCTGCTGGCTCAAGGGTTCCAGACCTTCGCGGTTAGCTGGCGCAATCCGGGCAAGGAGCATGCGCACTGGGGGCTGGCGAATTACGTGCAGTCGCTAATCGAGGCGTCAGACGCCATGATGGCGATTACCAAGCAGAAGAAATTCAACGTTTCTGGCGCCTGCTCGGGGGGCATCACGACGGCGTCGTTCCTGTCCGAGCTAACAGCGCGCCGCTCAAAGGCGGCCAATTCCTTCACGTTGCAGGTTTGTATTCTTGATCCGCGTCAGGACGACAGTGAAGTTGGCCTGTTCGTGACCGACGCGGCGATCGAGGCCGCACGCCGCCATTCGCGCAAGAAGGGCGTGCTCGCCGGCGATGAGCTTTCAAAGTCGTTTGCATGGCTTCGCCCGAACGACCTGATCTGGAATTATGTCGTCAACAACTATCTCCTCGGCGAAGACCCGCCGCCCTTCGACATTCTCTTCTGGAATAATGATTCGACGAACCTGCCGGCGCAGCTTCACTCAGACTATCTCGACATCTACGCCGACAAGCGGTTTTCCGAACCCGGAAAAGTCGCCTTCATGGGCCACAAGATCGACCTGAAAAAAGTGACGCAAGACGCCTTCATGGTCGCTGCCGTCACCGATCACATCACGCCGTGGCGCGCCTGCTATCGCAACACCCAACTCTTTGGCGGCGACGTGAAGTTTGTTCTGTCAAATAGCGGACACATTCAGGCCCTGCTCAATCCGCCCGGAAATCCGAAGGCGAAGTATTTTATCAACGACAGCCTTCCGTCGCAGGCGGAGGAATGGCTTGCGACAGCGCAACCGCGCGATGGGTCGTGGTGGCCCTTGTGGGCCGAATGGCTAGGGGAGCGTTCAGGCGCGAAGAAAGCGGCGCCCAAGCGTCTCGGCAACACGGCTTTCCCTCCTCTTGAAAAGGCGCCTGGCAGTTATGTCTTCGGGTAAAGGAAACTTGCGAAACGATCAGTCGGCGGCAACCAATCCGCCGGAGATCAAAATGTCGACGGTCGGCCTGCAGCAACTGCGCACTGCAATCTGGCGGGGCACGGGCGAGAAGCGTCCTCTGCTTTTCTTCAACGGAATCGGGGCCAACCTCGAAGTCGCCCAGCCGCTCGGCGACTCCCTGCGCGACCGCGACGTCATTACCTTCGATCTGCCCGGCATTGGCGGCTCTCCCGTCGCGCGCCTGCCCTACCGGCCCTGGTGGGTGGCGCACGCGGCAAAAACAATCCTGATACAGAACGGCTATGACGTCGTCGACGTCATGGGCGTTTCTTGGGGCGGCGGCGCAGCGCAGCAGTTCGCTTTTCAATACGGCAAACGGGTCAACAAGCTGGTGCTGGCGGCGACCTCGCCGGGCGTCATCATGGCGCCGGGCGATGTGCGTTCGCTCGCCAAGATGGCCCATCCGCGACGCTACATCGATCGGGAGTATCTCGCGCGCAATTTTGAAACGCTTTATGGCGACGAGGAAGACGGTGCCGACTCCTTCGCGCGCCACATGCGCCCGCCCACCATACCAGGCTATCTTTTCCAGCTAGCGGCGATGGCCGGATGGACAAGCCTGCCTTTCCTGCCGTTCATTCCGCATGAGACGCTGATCATGGCGGGCAGTCGCGATCGCATTGTTCCCGTCGCCAATGCGCGCCTTCTGGAAGCGATGATCCGGCGAACGGAACTGCATATCGTCGAAGATGCCGGCCACTTGTTCATTCTCTCTCGGGCGGCTGAAGTTCTTCCCGTGCTGGGCCGTTTCCTTGACCGCCCCGCGCTCGCGCGGCGGGCTGCGGGGCGCTATGCTCCCGCGATCGCCTGACAGGAGCTGACTTAGTTGACCCGCAAGACGTCGCCGCGCACGCCCGACATGGCGCGCAAGATCTGGCTCGCAGGCATTGGGGCTTACGGGCGGGCGTTTTCCGAGGCCCATGAATCCCTGTCGCGCGTCGGCGAAGGCTCCAGCAAGATTTTTGAGGAACTCGTCGCCAAGGGCGAACAAATCGAACAGACGGTTGAACAGGCGGTGGAAACGACCGGGCGTGCAGTCGCCGCGCGGGTCGCGCCATCAGGGGCGTCGTTCGATGACCGCATCCGTCGCATGCGGGAGCGTCTTGGCCTGGTCGAGCATGACGCCCCGACGCGTTCGGAACTCTCCGCAATTGAAGCGCGCCTGACGCGGATTGAGGGCAAGCTCGACGCCTTGCTGGCGACGCGCGGCGCGGACAAACAGGGCGCTGCGAAAAAGTCCGCTGCCAGCAAACCCGCCACGAAGAAAACGACGCCCGCCAAGAAGCGCGCACTCAGCGCCCGGCGCTGACCGGCGAGGCAGGAGCCGCCCATGTCGGCCGGGACCAAGACGCGCGACCGGATCCTCGCCACGGCTCTCGCACTTTTCAACGCGGAGGGCGAGGCGCAAGTTTCAACGGTCGATATCGCCGCGGTGCTCGGCATAAGTCCGGGCAATCTCTATTACCATTTCAAGGGTAAGGAAGCGATCATCGAAGCGCTGTTCGCGAGCTTCGAGACAGAGTTGAAGCAGGTGCTCAGCGCCCCGATCAAGAGGGCGCTCTCAATCGAAGACCACTGGATCTTCGTCTACATCGTATTTGAGGAGATCAACGACTTCCGTTTTTTCTATGAGGCCGCTGGTTCGATCCTTGAGCGGTGCCCCTCCCTGCGACCGCGTTTTGCGCGCCTGCTGACGCTGAAAGAGACGACGGCGCGCGCCATCTTAACGAGGCTCGAGAACGAAGGGCTCATTGGCTTCGCGAAAGGCGAAAAAGACCGTCTCGCGGAAAGACTGGCGGCGCACCTGACCTTCTGGATCGCCTTCCGCCGTCTGACGTCGAAATCCGGTTCGCAGGCGGACGCCATCCATGACGGAGTCTACGCGACGCTGATCCAGATCGCGCCCTATCTGACCGCCGGGCGGGCGGCGTATACAGAACTTCTGGCGGAGACGTTCGCGCAACGCTCTATTGCGCCGTGATGCCGCCGTCGATCTTGAACTCTGACGCCGTCACATAGCGGCTTTCGTCTGACGCGAGATAGAGGATGCAATATCCGACATCTTCCGGCTCGGCGAGACGCCCAAGCGGAATCTGGCGCACGAGCTTGCGCTCGCCGGCCTCGCCCCCGCCGCCCAGCGCAATCAGCGGGTCGATGATTGGCGTGCGCGTAAATACCGGGTGGACGGAATTGCAGCGGATATCGAGCCCTGAGCGCGCGCAATGCAGCGCAATAGACTTGGTCATCATCCAGACCGCCGCTTTCGCCGTGTTATAGGATAGCATCATGCCGTCGGCGATCATGCCAGCGACGGACGAGATATTGATGATCGACGCCGGTTGTGCAGCTTTCAGATAGGGCATCGCGGCTTGCGTGCCGATGAAAATGGAGTCGACGTCGATTTCCATCGTCCGGCGCCAGCCTTCCATCGTCTCGGTTTCGATCGAACCCGCCCCGCCGATGCCAGCGTTATTGATCAGCACGCTGACGCCGCCCATACGAGAGGCCGCGAGTTCGAGGGCATGCGTCCAGTCAGCCGGCTTGGTTACATCGTGAGCGCAAAACGCGGCCGCGCCCGGATATGTTGCGTTGATTTCAGCGGCTGTCTTTTCCGCGCCAGCGACGTTGACGTCGGTGACGAAAACCTGCGCGCCTTCGGCGGCCAGCATGCGGGCAAAGCACGCGCCAAGCCCCTGCGCGCCGCCGGTTATGAAAGCCTTTTTGCCTGCTACGCGGCCCGTTCTGCCTGCCGACATCGATGCGCTCCGTTTATCCCGATCCGATCGTAGCCATCGGCGGCTACGCCCGCCACCGCGCTGCACAGCGGCGCGGATACAAAAGACGCCGCGATGAAAAATGTCACGCGAGGGCGGTATTTTCCGGCTCATACTCAGCGGCAAGACGGGAGGCCCTCAAAATGGTCTATTACGCCGCACTGCGCGATCGCATTCCTGACAAGGCGGACCGGCTGCGCGCCATCGAGGGTCTCGAACGCCTGCGCGGGCAACTCGATAACGCCATTCCAGCCAAGGATGCTGAGAACAGCCTGCTGCTGGCCACATGGAATATCCGCGACTTCGACAAGGGCAACCGGCGCGGTAACGGCCCGCGCCTTGCCGAGACGCATTTTTACATCGCCGAAATCCTGTCGCGCTTCGACTTCGTCGCCGTGCAGGAAATCAACGCACTCGGCGAGTGGGCGAATGTCATGCGGCTACTTGGGCGCGACTGGGACTACATCGCCACCGACGTGACTGACGAGCGCCTTGGCGGCAATGGCGAACGCCTTACCTATCTCTATGACCGACGCAAAGTCTCATTCCAGAATATCGCCGGCGAGATCGTTCTACCGATGGAGATGTTGATCTCGCGCGCGCTCGTCGAGCCAGCGCATGAGAAGAAAAAGGCCGTGTATGCCGGCAAACAATTCCGCAGATCGCCTTTCCTCGCCTTCTTTCAGTCCGGATGGTTCAAATTCGCCATCTGCACCGTGCACATCTATTTTGGCGAGGAATCCGGCGCGAAGTTGAAGGAACGGATCGAGGAAATCGAAGCCGTCGCTGAATATTTCGGCTCCCGCGCGGATCGCGAGATGAATGATGGACGGGCGCTTATCCTGCTTGGCGATTTCAATATCGTTCACCCCGAGCACAAGACGATGAAGGCGCTGACGGATAATGGCTTCATCACGCCAAAGGCTTTGAAGACGCCCTCGAATGTTCTCTCGACGAAGTATTACGACCAGATCGCCTTCAAGACCGAGCCCGATGTGATCGAGTTCATCGAGGCGAAGAACAATGCGGGCGTCTTGCCGATCTTTTCAGAGGTCATGCGCGACACTGACGCTGACTTCGCGACCTACTGGCCTTACGCTGCGAAAACGACAAGCGGCAAGAAAGCGACCGATGCCGCGAGCCAGCGAAAGGTTTACCGGGACTGGCGGACCTATCAGATGTCCGACCACAATCCGATGTGGTGCCGCCTGAACGCCAATGCGAGTGCGGATTATCTGGCGCGCCTGAAGGCGTCGCTGGCGACCTAGCGCCAGCCGGGGAGGGTTCAGCCCTCGTTCTGGATCTGCTCGATAGCCTTGGCGAGCATCTCGTCCATATGGCGACGGATCTGGTGTTCGCTCTGCTCGATGCCGGCCGCAGCAAAGTCCGCTTTCAGCTTGGCTAGGACGTCGCCGTCCCCCGCCTCCTTGAGGTCGGCGACGATAACCTCCCGGGCGTAGGCTTCGGCCTCCGCCCCGGAACGGCCCATCAGGCCGGCCGCCCACAGGCCAAGCAGCTTGTTACGGCGCGCCTCGGCCTTGAAGCGCAATTCGGCATCATGGGCGAATTTATTCTCAAACTTGTCCTTGCGCTCGTCAAAAGTGGTCATAGCCATTGATTCCTTTGTGTTTTTTCCCGCCCGTTCAGCCGTCTTGTAAACACCCCGCAGCCCTCCCGCAATGCGGGAAAAGCGCTTCCGGGGCCCGGCCGCCATAGACGCTGCCGCGCCTTAGGATGTAGGGGTTTTCAGGCGGGGTCCAAGCGCGTATAGCGCGCTTCCGCCGAACCGGCCCAGCGCTGGCCCCGAAGGAAAAGACACGATGGCGCGTCGCAAACAAGTCTATGAAGGCAAAGCGAAAATCCTCTTTGAGGGGCCGGAGCCCGGCACCCTCATTCAGTACTTCAAGGATGACGCCACCGCCTTCAATAACCAGAAACACGCCGTCCTTGAGGGCAAGGGCGTGCTCAACAACCGCATCTCGGAATTTGTGATGCAGGGGCTGGAACGGGTCGGCGTGCCGACGCACTTCATCCGTCGGCTGAACATGCGCGAGCAGTTGATCCGTCACGTCGAGATCATCCCGCTCGAAGTCGTGGTGCGCAACGTGGCCGCCGGATCGATCGCCAAGCGCCTCGGACTTGATGAGGGCGCCGCCCTGCCGCGCTCGATCATCGAATTCTATTACAAGAACGACGCCCTCGGCGATCCGCTCGTCTCCGAAGAACACATAACGGCGTTCAATTGGGCGACGCCGCAGGAGATCGACGACATGATGTCGCTTGCTCTCCGCATCAACGATTTCCTGGCGGGCCTGTTTACCGCAGTCGGCATTCGCCTTGTCGACTTCAAGGTCGAATTCGGCCGCCAGTATGAGGGCGAAATGGTGCGGCTGATCCTCGCCGACGAAATCAGCCCGGACTCCTGCCGACTATGGGATCTTGAGACGGGAGCCATCATGGACAAGGACCGCTTCCGCAAGGACCTCGGGGGCGTCACCGAGGCCTATCAGGAAGTCGCCCGCCGCCTTGGCGTTCTGAAAGACCACAATGGCGGCGGCGCAACCGGTCCGGTGCTGGTTGCGGACAACGTCAAGTAACCCAACGCCGGCAACGGCGCATCGTCCTCGCCTCTGCATTCGTTCCGTGCCAGCCTGACAGATGGGCGCGGCTCGAAAAAAGAGCGGAGGCGGGCGATGGGCAATAATTCGACTGGATATACATCAACGGAACAGCGGACGGTCGGCAACGCTCTCAGGGCCGCTGTCGCCTTCGGACTGGTCGCGGCTTGCGCGCCGGAGGTGCGCAACGCCGGCGCTGATCCCGCTCATGAGGAGACGCCGCACGGGTCGGCCGAAATCGTAATTCTCAACGCCCGGGTTCATACGATGAACGGCTACGGGCCCGCCGAAGCCGGCGGGGCTGTCGCCGGCGCCGTCTGCATTGAGGCTGGCGCAATCGTCTATGTGGGCGACGATGACGGCGCGGCGGCGTGCGTCGGACCGGATACGCAAACGATCGACGCCGCTGGTCGCGTGGTGCTGCCCGGTTTGATCGACTCCCATTCCCACGTCATTGGCGGATCGATCTCCGTACAGAAAGTCAATCTCTCGCTCGCCGACACCATGGAGAAACTGCGCGCGGCCCTTGCGCAGCTGCGCGAAGATAATCCTGGCGATGGCGTAATCTACGCGCGCGGCTGGCAGAACCATCTGTTTCTGCCCGACGGCCCGCGCGCAGCCATGCTCGATGAAATTTTCGGCGACCGGCCGGTCATCCTCGGATCGGTTGACGGACATTCGCACTGGTTCTCGTCAAAGGCGCTCGAACTCGGCGGCGCTTCGGCGGCAAGCCCGGACCCGCATTCCGGCGTCATTTATTTTGAGCGAGACCCGGAGACCGGCGCCCTGCTGGGCACGGCGCGCGAGGGCGCGGGCAAGTTCATTATCGACGCGCTCGTCTCACAGACGCCCGCTGACTTCGAGGCGGCGCTTTTGCGCTGGATGCCGGAAGCGGCGGCGGCGGGACTGACCTCGGTCTTCGACGCCGGGATGGGGGCGCCGGAAGAAGACGACGCCTACGCGCTGCTGGCGGCGCTGGAAGCGCGCGGCGCGCTAAGCCTGCGTTTGTTCACCAGCACCGCCGACGATTTCAGCAATGACGATCCCGCGGCTCGGCTGGTGCGGCTGCAAGCGCGCCATCCGGGCGCATTCCTGCGCCCGGTGGCCGTGAAGCTGTTCGCCGATGGCGTGCCCGAGG
Organism: Parvularculaceae bacterium; assembly: GCA_041747095.1. Taxonomy (GTDB): domain Bacteria; phylum Pseudomonadota; class Alphaproteobacteria; order Caulobacterales; family Parvularculaceae; genus Amphiplicatus. The sequence goes on along the minus strand of JBGTFV010000113.1, from coordinate 867 downwards.
CGCACACCGCTTATCTTACGGATGACTACATAGACCGTCCCGGCTTTCGCAGCGAGCCGATGACCGATCCGGAACGGCTATATCGCCTGACATTATCGGCGCAGCAAAATTCCGTGCCCGTCCATGTTCACGCAATTGGCGGCGCGGCCGTAAAAATCGCGCTCGACGCGATCGAACGCGCCCAGAAAGACACCGCCCGGCGCGACGTTCGGCACGCCATTGCCCACATGGACCTTGTGGACGAAGAGGATGTCCCCCGCTTCGCCGAGCTTGGCGTTATCGCGCAGACCTCTATCCAGTGGGCGACGCGCGATCCGAGTTACGACAACATCGCGAATTTCGTCGGAGCAGCAGCGATGGAAGCGGCCTATCCGGTCAGGACGCTGATCGAGGCGGGCGCAGTCCAGACCTTTGGCGCGGACTGGCCGGCAGCGTCTTATCTTTCCGTATTTGAGCCGCTCACGCTGATTGAGGTCGCCGTTACCCGACAATTGCCGGGCGCCGCCGCAAACCCGATCCGTAATCCGGCAGAGCGACTGACAGTCGCGCAGGCGGTCGCCGCCATGACGCGCGAAGCGGCCTATCAACTGTATGCGGAAAAAACGCTAGGGACGCTCGAGGTGGGCAAACGCGCCGATATGGTTATGCTCGATCAGGACATCTTCGCCATCAATCCGCACGACATCCATCGGACGAAATCAGCGCTCACAATAGTTGATGGGCGGATCGTCCACGAGGCGCTTTAACGCGCGACGACCGGCGCCGCGAGGCGCCTGAACGCCGCCCCCTGAAGACTGTGCACCCGAACCGGCTCGTCCGTCGCGCCGATGCGCATATAAAAGCGCCGGGCGCCAAGATTGTGCGGCG
>JBGTFV010000112.1:0-3588 GCA_041747095.1 Parvularculaceae bacterium | reverse complement strand
GGCAAGTATTACCACGGCGGCGGATTCAAGGGACACGGATATCGCGGGCACGGATATAATCGCGGCTTTTATGGTCATCCGGGCTATTACCCGCGCGGCTATCGCTCAGGGTTTTACGGCGGCTACGCCCGGCCCTACTATGGTAGGTATTACGGCGGATATTACGGCCCGCGCCGGTTCTACCGACCCGGCGTCGTCTATGTCGGCGGCCCGCGTTTTTACGGCCCCGGCTATCGCTACCGCAATTATCGCGGCGCAATCAGCGGCGCTGAGGCCGTACTGATTGCGGGCGGCATCGTCGGCGGGGCGATCCTGATCGACAGCGCGCTCGAACGGCGCGCGCGAGACCGGTATGACTATGAGCGCGCCTATCAGCCGCGAGGGCCTGAAACGCGCGGACTTGAGACGCCCGGCGCGTTTGACGACGAGTACTATTATCGTCGCGACGACACGCAGGGCGCGCGCCCGGATAACCGGCGCCTGGGCGACCAAGGTGTCGACAACCGCCGCTTTTCCGCAGACGAGCGCTACGAAGAACGTGACGACGACGATCTCGGCCTTCTCGGCGGCGACGCCCGCGGCTTCGATCGTAGCGACGATCGGCGAGACGGCGCGCGCGTCGCGAATGCGTCTTCTTTCCGGGCCGCGTATAATGAGTGCGTCGCCGAAACGCGCGGCGCTGCCGGCGCGGGCGGCCTTTCCGTCGCCCTTCCCGCTGAGCCGACGCTCGTGGAAAGCCTTGCCGATGGCTCCGTGCGCATGACGGCGCGCTTCCTCGCCACCAATCAGCGCGGGCAGGAGTGGAACCGGATCATGACCTGCGAGGCGGACGCCTCTGGCGTCACATTCCTCGAAATCGCCTGATCCGCTAACGGCGGATCGGCGACCGGCAATAGCTGGACGTTGCTGTTATGGGCGCCTGCTTCCCGACCGCGCTTGACGCGCGCGGTCGGAGCGGGTTCTTCCTCTGTTTCCGCGACAGCAAGAAAGACCGCCCGTGCCGCCTTCGCCATCCGACGCCGATATGAAAGCTCCCGCGGCAGACGCACCCGGCGCCGAGACCGGTGGGCGCGACTATAAGTCGACGCTGTTCCTGCCGCAGACCGACTTTCCCATGCGCGCCGGCCTGCCGAAGGCCGAACCGGAAATCCTCAAGCGCTGGGCCGCGACGGGGCTCTATGAACGATTGCGCGAGGCGTCGAAGGGCCGGCCGAAATACGTCCTCCATGACGGGCCGCCCTACGCCAACGGGCACCTGCACATGGGACACGCCTTCAACAAGATTCTGAAGGACCTCGTCGTCCGCTCGCGCCAGATGATGGGCTTTGACGCCAATTACGTACCCGGCTGGGACTGTCACGGCCTGCCCATTGAGTGGAAGGTCGAGGAGGAATATCGCGGGCGCGGCAAGGCCAAACGCGACGTTCCGGTAGCGGAATTCCGCAAGGCCTGCCGGGACTACGCCGCCAAATGGGTCGACATCCAGCGCGAGGAGTTCAAGCGCTATGGCGTCGTCGGCGACTGGGACGACCCCTACCTCACCATGTCGTTCGAGGCCGAGGCCGCCATCGTCGCTGAGCTGTTGAAGTTCGCTGACAAGGGGCTGCTCTATCGCGGCTCCAAGCCCGTGATGTGGAGCCCGGTCGAGCAGACGGCGCTCGCCGAGGCGGAGATCGAATATCACGATCGTCAGTCCACGACGGTGTGGGTGAAGTTTCCAGTTGAGAATGTCATCGACTTCAACGCCCCGACGGAAGGCAAAACACGCCTGACAACCGATCACTCGATTGTCGGCGCATCTATCGTAATCTGGACGACAACGCCGTGGACGATCCCCGGCAACCGAGCTATCTGTTACGGGCCGCTCGTCAAATATGGCCACTATGAAGTCGTCTCCATGAAGGACGATTTGGATTTCGAACCTTGGTCGAAAATTGGCGACCGCCTGATAATTGCCGACAGCTTGGTAGAAAGCGTTTGTGCGGCTGGATTTATCTCGGAGTTACGACGGCTGGAAGACGTTGAAGGCGCTCTGCTCGATGCCGTCCTTTGCAGCCACCCTTTGAAACTCTTTCAGCCTGAATATGGTTTCAAAGTCCCCCTCCTGCCCGGCGATCACGTCACCGACGAGCAGGGTACGGGCTTTGTTCACACCGCGCCGGGGCACGGACAGGAAGATTACGCCGCGTGGATCGCGCACGGCTATTCGCAGGCGGACATTCCCTACACGGTCGATGAATTCGGCGCCTATACGAACGAAGCGCCAGGCTTCGAGGGCAAGCGGATCATGGTCCTCGAAGGCAAGAAGGCCGGCGAGGACGCCGACGCCAACAAGGCCGTCATTGAGGCGCTGATCGCGCACGGCGCGCTTCTCGCGCGCGGGCGGCTGAAGCATTCTTATCCGCATTCCTGGCGCTCGAAGGCGCCGGTCATTTTCCGCGCCACGCCGCAATGGTTCATCTGCCTCGGGAATATCGGCGAGGGGGGCTTGCGCGATACAGCCCTTGCTGCGATCGACGCGACAAGCTTTACTCCGCCGGCCGGCCGGAACCGCATCCGCTCGATGGTCGAGGGGCGGCCCGACTGGCTGATCTCGCGCCAGCGCGCCTGGGGCGTGCCGATCGCGATCTTCGTCCACCGCGAGACCGGCGAGGTGCTGAACGACGCGAGCGTCAACGCCCGCATCGTCGCGGCGGTGAAAGCGCGCGGCGCCGACGCCTGGTTCGACACGCCCGCGCAGGAATTTCTGGGTAAGGACTATTCCTCGAACGCCTATGAGAAGGTCGACGACATTCTCGACGTATGGTTCGATTCCGGCTCGACCCACGCCTTTACGCTGGAGGCCCGCGCCGACCTGAAATGGCCGGCCGATCTATATCTTGAGGGCTCCGACCAGCATCGCGGCTGGTTCCAGTCCTCGCTGCTGGAATCTTGCGGCACGCGAGGGCGCGCACCGTATGACGCCGTGCTGACGCACGGCTTCGTTCTCGACGAAGACGGCCGCAAGATGTCAAAATCGCTTGGCAATGTCGTCGACCCGCAGGACCTCATCCGCGAATATGGGGCTGACATCCTGCGCATCTGGACGGCGAGTTCGGATTATTCCGACGACCTGCGCATCGGCAAGGAGATCATCGGCTCGGCGGTCGACGCCTATCGCAAGCTGCGCAACACGCTGCGCTATCTGCTCGGCGCGCTCGCGGGGTTTACGGATGAAGAGGCGTTGCCTCTGTCTGAGATGCCCGAACTTGAGCGTTACATTCTGCATCTTGTCGCCGATTTGGACGCCGACGTCGCCGCGCGCTACGCCGCCTTCGATTTCAAGGGCGTCTGGCGCCAGGTGTTTGATTTCTGCGCGCTCGACCTCTCAGCGTTCTATCTCGATATCCGCAAAGACAGCCTTTATTGCGACCATGCGGGCGCGACGCGCCGGCGCGCGGCCCGAACGGTCATGAATATCCTCTGCGACCGGATCATGCTGTGGCTTGCGCCGGTGTGCGTCTTCACCATGGAGGAAGCGTTCGCCGCCCGGCACGGGGCGGAGGCCGGCTCGGTGCACCTGCAGACCTTCCGCGAAACGCCAGCCGA
>JBGTFV010000111.1:0-11819 GCA_041747095.1 Parvularculaceae bacterium | reverse complement strand
GGACGTAAAAAACCTGTCGCGGGGCATGACCTACAAGAACGCCATGGGCGACATCCCGTTCGGCGGCGGCAAGGCGGTTATCATCGCCGATCCGCGAACGGACAAAACCCCTGACCTGATGCGCGCCTTCGGCCGGGCGGTCGAGAGCCTCGGCGGCCTTTATTACACTGCCGAAGATTCCGGAATTGACGAACACGATCTCGAAATCGTCCGCTCAGAAACGAAATATGTGGCCGGCATTGCGCCCGGCGGCCATGGCGGCAATCCATCCCCGTTTACAGCGCGAGGCGTCCTTCGCGGCATTGAGGCTGCGTGTCGCCACAAGCTGGGACGGTCTACGCTTGACGGCGTGCGGGTCGCCATTCTTGGCGTCGGCGCAGTTGGCATGCCGCTTGCCGAATTGCTGCGCGCGGCCGGCGCTCGCCTCGTCGTCGCCGATATCAACGAGGCGGCCGTGCGCGAGGCGGTTGAGCGATTTGACGCGATAGCGGTCGCCCCCGCTGACTGCATTGCGGCGGATGTAGATGTCTTCAGCCCATGCGCGCTCGGCGGATCGATCAATGGGCAGTCAATCGGACAGCTTCGCGCGTCGATCGTTGCGGGGGCCGCGAACAACCAACTCGCGACGCCGGACATGGATCAGGCCCTTCGCGATCGCGGCGTGCTCTACGCGCCCGACTATGTCATCAACGCGGCGGGCGTGATCTCGGTCGGGCTCGAGATTCTCGGCGTGTGGACCGATGCTGAGTTGTCAGCGCGCATCGACCGCATCGGCGACAGGCTGACGGCGATTTTCCGCCGGGCGGATGCCGAACGCCGGCCGACCGGGGCGATCGCCGACGAGATGGCGCTCGAGATCATCAGACACGGCAAGGCCGCCTGATCCGCCATTTACGGTCGACACCGCGTTCTACTCCGCGGCGAGCGCTTTCGCAGAACGCTTTGCCCTGGGCTTCGGTGATGCAGCTTTTATAACTGCGCCTGACCGGGCCAGCGCTTCTTCGCGCCCCTCTTTTTCGCGCCCGCCTGTTTCGCGCTCGTCTTTGTCGAGCTTCGTCGAGGCGTCGCTGTCGATCATTGCCCGCAGGTTCGAGGACGATTGCACGCCGATGTTCTCGAAGTTCGCTTCGATCCATGCATCGGCGATGCGCCGTCCACGCTCTTTCAGTTCGTTGAGAAAGCTCCACTCGACATTGAACTTGCTGGCGATCGACAGATCGGTGAGCGCTTCGTCGCTGCGGATTGAATGGACGCGGATGCCGCGCAGGCGGTCGCGATATTCCGGCTTCAGCCAGCCCTCATGCAGCAGCCGGTCGACGAAGTCGATGGCGCGGAATTCGCGCAGCAGCGAAGAATTGAACGTGATCTCATTGATCCGGTTCATGATTTCGGGAGCGGTCTTCGGCACGTCTTCCCGTTCCAGCGGGTTGATGTGAACGACGACGATGTCCGAGCTTTCGGCTTCATAGAAGAGCGGGAAAAGCGCTGGATTGCCCATGTAGCCGCCGTCCCAATAATGCTCGCCGTTGACCTCGACCGCCTGAAACAGGAACGGCAGGCAGGTCGACGCGGACACCGCCTCGATGCAGGCATCCTTGGTCGTGAAGAGATGAATTTTTCCCGTGCGCACATTCGTCGCTGACAGAAACAGCCGCACGCGCGTGCAGCGGCGCAGGCGGTCAAAGTCGATGCACTTTTCAAGAACATCGCGCAGCGGATTGAAGTTGAACGGATTGAACTGATAGGGCGACAAGGCGCGCGTAAAGAGGTCGAACATCTGATAGGCGGGCGAACGGTCGAGGTTGAAATTGCCGAACAGCACGTCGAAAGGCATGCGCTGCACGGGGCTGTAACGCGAGCCGACATCGCTGATCGCTTTCCACAACTCGTTCAGCTTGTCGCGCGCGCCCTCACAGCCGTTCAGGTGCAAGCCGTAGGCGAGGGCGACCGCGTTGACCGACCCTGCGCTCGCGCCGGAAATCGAGTCAACATCAAGCCGTTCGTCCTCAAGCAGACGATCGAGCACGCCCCATGTGATGGCGCCGTGCGCGCCGCCGCCCTGAAGTGCGAGGTTGATCTTCTTTGCGCCAGACGTCGTCCGGAAGCCGCCATGCGTCTCGTTTGCCGTATTGCTCATTTAGCCACCCATCCGCCGTCGATTTGATACGCTGCGCCTGTGATCGCCGCCGCCGATTTCGACGCAAGAAAGACGGCGAGCGCGCCGACTTGCTCCACGGTGACAAACTGTTTTGTCGGCTGCGCTTCGAGAATGACCTTCTGGATGACTTCGTCTTCGGTCATGCCGCGCGCCTTGGCGGTGTCGGGAATTTGTTTCTCAACGAGCGGCGTCAGCACATAGCCGGGGCAGATGGCGTTGCACGTGACGCCAAACTCTGCGCCTTCGAGCGCCACCGTTTTCGTCAGGCCGAACACGCCGTGCTTGGCCGCCACGTAAGCTGACTTGAAAGGCGAGGCGACGAGGGCATGGGCGGAGGCGACGTTGATGATGCGCCCGAACTTGCGCGCCTTCATGCCTTTCATAACCGCTTTCGTTGCGTGAAAGGCGGACGAGAGATTAATGGCGATGATGGCGTCCCACTTGTCGTCGGGGAACTCCTCAATCGGCGAGACGTGCTGGATGCCGGCATTGTTGACGAGAATGTCGACCTGACCGAACGCCTTCTCCGCCTCGTCGATCATGCCCCTAACCTCGGCGGCTTTCGACATGTCGGCCCCGCTGTAGATGACGGTCACGCCGAAGCGGTCTTCGAGGTCGGCGCGGGTTTCTTCGATCTTGGCCGCGTCGCCAAAGCCGTTCAGGCAGATGTTGTATCCTTCGGCGGCGAAGGCTTCGGCGATTCCGAGGCCAATGCCGCTGGTTGAACCGGTGACGACGGCGTTAAGGCGCGATGCCATGGGCAGCCTCCTTTTGAGTAGGCGAGTTGAGCATATCGCGCCGCAACATAGGCGCTACGGCGCCTTGGCCGCAACCTTTCGGGGCGATCACTAAACGGGTAGTCGCGGCAGGCTTGTGTCGCCATGTAACGTGGGTTCTAGTCGCTCACATCTGTGTGATGGCGATTTGCAGACGCCATGAGAGGCGGGTGAAAGTGCAGTCGGCGAAGAAATCACTCAGTCCGCAAGGAGCGCAAAGTGGCGATGGGGCCGCTTTCGTCACCCACCTCGAATGCTCGGCGACCGGCAAGCGCTATGAGGCTGGCGTCCCGATGGGGCTGTCGGAGGCGGGCGCGCCGCTGTTGGTTCGCTACGACCTTGAGGCCATCTCGCGGCGACTGCAAAGGGACGATCTGGCGCGGCGGCGCGGCGGGTTCTGGCGTTACGCCGAGCTTCTTCCGGTTGCGCGCGCTGAAGACCGCGTGTCGTTAGGCGAAGAGACAACGCCGCTTGTGTCGCTGCCCCGGCTTGCCGCGCGCAGCGGCGGCGGCGAGCTGTCGATCAAGGATGAGAGCCGTTTGCCGACAGGCTCTTTCAAGGCGCGCGGGCTTGCCGTTGCGGTGTCGATGGCGAAGCAATTCGGGCTCCAGCATCTGGCGATCCCGACGAATGGCAACGCTGGCGCGGCAATGTCGGCCTATGCCGCGCGCGCGGGGATGCGCGCAACCGTTCTGTGTCCAGACGATACGCCCGCCGTCAATATCCTGGAAACCGCCATGCAGGGGGCGGACGTATTCGCGGTGAATGGCCTCATTAACGACTGCGGAAAGATCATCGGCGCGGGAAAGTCAGAAGTCGGCTGGTTCGACGTCTCGACGCTGAAGGAGCCTTACCGGCTTGAAGGAAAGAAAACGATCGGCATTGAGCTTGCCGAGCAGTTCGACTGGGACGTGCCCGACGTCATCCTGTTCCCGACGGGGGGCGGCACGGCTGTGATCGGCATGTGGAAGGCTTTCGCCGAGCTTGTGGAGATGGGCTGGATTGGCACGCGCCGCCCACGGATGGTCGCGGTTCAGGCCGAAGGCTGCGCGCCCATTGTGAAAGCCTGGCGCGAAGGCGCAGCGAAGGCGGCGATGTGGGAGAACGCGCACACTATCGCCGCAGGCATTCGCGTGCCGGTCGCTGTCGGGGATTTCCTCATCTTGCAGGCCGTGCGAGAGAGCGGCGGTTTCGCCATGGCCGTCAGCGACGACGAGATCATCGCGGCCCAGCGCGAAATGGGGCGCATCGAAGGCCTGCTTGTCTGCCCGGAAGGGGCCGCGGCCTACGCCGCCTATGCGCGGGCGCGGGAAAAGGGGCTGATCGGGCGCGATGAACGCGCGGTCATCTTCAACTGCGCCACGGGTCTGAAATATGATCTCACTGCGGAGACACAATCCATCGATCGCCACGCGCCGATTGATTACGGGAGGTTTGTCTGAGCGCGGCCCTAAAGATCGCGGCTTCGGTCAGCCTGCTGATCGTCGCGTTCTTGCATCTTGGATTTCTGCTGCTCGAAATGGTCTACTGGGATCACCCGGTGGGGCAGCGGATTTTTTCGATGACGCCTGGCGAGTCCGCGGCGACTGCAACGCTCGCCGCCAATCAGGGGCTCTATAACGGGTTTATCGCAGCGGGCGTGCTCTGGGGCCTCGTATCCGGCCGACGCGACGTGCGGATATTCTTTCTCGTGTGCGTGGTTATTGCGGGTCTGTTTGGCGGCGCGACCGCCAAGCCATCGATCTATTTCATTCAGGCCCTGCCGGGGGCGGTGGCGCTGTTGCTTGTCTTGTTAGCCGGGCGTCGACCGTAAGCAGGCGGAAGATTCCGGTATTTTAGCCAAAGATATCCGAAAATTTGACAAACTTTGCCAAATCGCTACATTCTGAGTGCTGACAGGAGTGCAACTTTGGCAACGATGAATGTTTCTCTTCCCGAGCCGATGAAGGCGTGGGTTGAAGCGCAGGCCCAGTCCGGTCGCTATTCAAACGCGAGCGATTACGTTCGCGATCTCATCCGCCGCGATCAGGAGCGCGCCGCGAAAATGGACGATCTGCAAAAGCTGATATCAGAAGGTATCGGCAGCGGCGAGGCGGCGTCATTCGATGCGCAGGCGTTCTTGGCGCGAGTGCGCAAAACGCATGGGCGCAGGTAAATCCTGTCGGCTGCGACCCGCCGCTGTCGCCGATCTCGAAACGATTTGGGAATTCAGCGCCGCGCGCTGGTCGCCGGATCATGCGGACGCCTATATCAACGGAATTATTGCGGCATTCGAGAAGATTGCCGAAAACCCGCGACTCTATCGCGAAAGACTGGAGTTCGCGCCACCTGTTCGCTTTTACCTCTACAAGGCGCACTTGATTGTGTTCCGCGATGCGGACGATCATCTTGACGTCATTCGCATCCGCCATGCACGCGAAGACCCGTCCAATGGGCGGACCGCTGATCAGGCATAGCGGGATAAGTAAGGGGGCGCCAAGTGAGCGGCATTCAGGCAATCGGTGTTCTGATCATCAGGGTATGGGCGGCGAGTGTAGTGATAACAAGTGTGAATGGACTTGCCTTCACGGGGCTGATCGACGGACTTGAGAAAAAAGAGTTACTGGTAACATTGATCGTATACGCGGTCTGGCTTGCGGCCGCAGTCGGTGGGTGGATCTGGGCTTCCAGATTGTCTGGTTTGCTGGTCCCGCAGGTCGGTCGGGAACCGGTAGCGATATCGATAAATGTGGAAGACCTTGTCGCCGCCGGCAGCTTTCTGATCGGCGGTTTCTATCTCGTGGCTTCCACGCCTTCGCTTGTTACCAATATGGCGAGAGTTATGGGCCCCCTCATTTTTCGTGATGCAAATGAAATGCCCCAGATCTACCCGCTTGATTTAGCCAGTCTGCCTGGTCAGCTGGTGGTGTCTGCAGCAGCCATGTTTCTGACGTTTAGACCCCGCGAGATCGCGCGGTTATTCCTGTGGCTTCGGCGCGCTGGCGTTGCCAGTGGGGAGGAGAATTGATCGTGGTTGACGCGACAACCTCAAATCCCGCCTGCGGTCCCGATCCAATGACGTCGCACCCGCTGGGTGAGGTGACCCGCGTCGGATTCCTGAAGCCGCTCGTTGACGACCCTCTGATCGAAATCGGGGATTACACCTATTACGACGATCCTCAGGGGCCGGAGCGCTTTGTTGAGAACTGCGTTCTCTATCGCCATCCTGACATTGGCGACCGTCTGATCATCGGGAGATTTTGCGCCATCGCCATGGGCGTTCAGTTCATCATGAACGCGGCCAATCATCCGATGACGGGCTTGTCGACCTATCCGTTCTCAATCTTCGGCAATGGCTGGGAAGACCCGGACGAAGACTGGCGCGCGGGACTGCGCGGCGACACCGTCATCGGCAATGATGTGTGGATCGGCATGGGCGCGACGATCATGCCCGGCGTCACGGTGGGCGATGGCGCGATCATCGGCACGCGCGCGGTCGTCGCCAGCGACGTGTCTGCGTATGGCGTCGCTGTCGGCGCGCCGGCCCGCACCATCCGCCAACGCTTCGATCCGGACACGATCGAGCGCCTGTTGCGGATTGCGTGGTGGGACTGGCCGGCGGAGAAGATCACGCGCAATCTTCGCGCGATCAGGGGCGCTGATGTTGCAGCGTTGGAGCGTTCGGCGCAGGGGCCTGACGAATAACGCTCGTCACGCGAAGCACTCCTCCATAAAACCGAGAAACGATTTCCACGACCGATCCGCGGCGCGCTTGTCGCACACCATACCGAAAGCGTGATCGTTCGCGTCCGGATTTGTGAAGGCGTGCATGACGCAGTCAGAAATGTCGGAGTCGGCGATCGGCTTCAGCCTAGAAGGCGGCGAAAGACCTCGAAAAGGCGCTCATGTTGCGGGCTGCCCGGTTCGATGTCCAAAAAGACGACGCCGCTGTTGAGGACGAGGCCTCCCTTGCGAATCGCGATGTTGCCGATACTGTCTTCAGTCACGGTCATATAACCGCCATCGGCCACGTCTCGTATCTCCACGAGCTGGACGTGGCTCGGGAGCGTCTCGGGGAAAAGGCTGCGAAGATCCCTGTCGCCGGGCGCGATGGCGATGTCGAAATAGGAAGTGCCAAACTCCTTTTCGGCCCACAGGCACCGGTTCGATCCGCCCATGTCGGAGGCGACCGCAACCTTGTCGCGGCGCGCTGCGGCGATGATGTCGAGATCTTCCTCAGTGACGACGGCGCAAACGTCGATTGAAACGTTCGCCGCTGGTGGAGAACCTATGTCGGAATTTCCACAAGCGGCGAGCAAGACGCACGCCGCCGCGATCCCAACCGATGGGTAAGACGATGTCATGGGAACCTCCCAGTTTCCTGTCCGGACTTGGACGCAATCGACAGATTAAGACACTTTTGACACAGCGATGTGACGCGCAGAGCGTCGATCAGGCCCAAGCCGGTTGCTTTGAGGGGGTGCGCTCCCTGAAAAAACCCGCGTTCACCCGAAGCATTCCTCAAGAAACCCTAGAAACGACGCCCACGACCGATCCGCGGCGCGCTTGTCGTACACCGTACCGAAAGCGTGATCGTTCGCGTCCGGATTGGTGAAGGCGTGCTTGACGCCGCCATAGGCGTGGATTTGCCAGTCGGCGCCTGCATCTGTCAGTTCCTCGCCGAGCGCGATTACGTCAGCGGGCGGAACCATCGGATCGTCATAGCCGTGAAAAGCGATGACTTTTGCTTTTATCTTTTTTCCAGCCGTATTTCCCGGCGCGCCGAAAAGGCCGTGAAAACTCGCGACGCCCCGGATATCTGCGCCGGTGCGCGCGACATCAAGCGCGCATAAGCCCCCGAAGCAGAAGCCCATGACGACGATGCGAGAGGCGTCAACGTCGGGCAAGGCTTTCGCCACGTCGATGACGTGCAGCAAACGCTCCTGTAAATGCGCCCGGTTCGAGGCGAGCGGCGTCATCAGCGCCTGGCACTCTTCGGTCGTCTTGCCAAAAACGCCCTTGCCATAGAGATCAAGGGCAAAACCTGCATAGCCAAGCTGGGCGACGCGCTTTGCGTAACTCTCCTCGACAGGGCCGCGCCCAGCCCAGGCATGGCAGACGATGACGGCAGGCCGCTTGCCCGCCGCTGCGCCGTCGACGGCGAGAAGTCCCTCGAACGTCTTTCCTCCATGACCGTAGTCAATCGCATTCGTAATAACTGCCATGGCTATTTCCCGTCAGACTTCGGCATGAAACTTCCGCCGGAGGAGACGGGAAATCAAGTCCCGGCGCGCGCGAACGCACATGCGGAACCGCAGCCGCACAGCGATTCACAAGCCCGGCATGAATGGAATGTCCGTATCGTCAGGCTTCATGCCGAGCGCTGTCAGCATCGCATGCGCCTGCCCGCGATGGTGGGTCTGGTGATTGAACATCTGCATGACGAGAAGGGCGCGCGGCCGGGTCAGTTCGCGGCCTGTTGCGCCTGAGAACCAGGTGAGGTCGCCGTCGAACCAGTCCGGGTCCACTTCGTCAGCCCACGCAGCGATGACCGCATCAAAGCGCACGCGTTCGGCCGCGAGGTCTTCGAAGCGTTCATAGGCGAGGGACGAGTCTGCGATGGATTTTGCGCGCGGCGGCGGCGTGCCCGCGAAACGGCTCATCCAAATCTGGTCGCCCCAGAGAATATGCGAGAGCGTCCCTGCGATCGATTTGTGGAAGGCGCCCCGATCCGCTTTACGATCTACGTCGCTAAGGCGCCCGGCTTCCCGATAGCAGCTGCGATTCTGCCACTCGTTGTAACGGGCCATCAGTTGCACATAGGGTTTCTGGATCACCTTGGGCTGCTCCCCTTACTCGCCCATCGCGCCAATGCGGCTGATCTTCAGCGTATTGGTTTTACCGGGTCTTCCAAAAGGATAACCCGCAAGGATGATGATCCGCTCGCCGTCCACCGCGCCGTAACGTCGCGCGAGGCTTTCGGCGCTCTCCAGCATTTCGTTGAAGTCGGCGATGTCTTTTGTATGGAACGGGGTCACGCCCCAGAACAGGGCGAGCTCGCGCGCGACCCGCTCGTTCGGAGTCGCGGCGAGAATGCCGCAATGGGGGCGGTCGCGCGACAGCCGCCGCGCCGTTGAACCGGTCTTGGTGTAGGCGACAGCGACGCGGCAGTCGAGCACCTCGGCGATGCGCCGCGCCGACAGCGTGATCGCGTCTGCTGTGGTATAGTCCGCATCGGGATCGTCGACGACGACGAACGAGCCGCTGTCTTCGTCCTTTTCGGTCGCGGCGACGATCCGATCCATGATGGCGACGGCGGTCGGCGGGTGGCGCCCCACAGCGGTCTCAGCCGACAGCATGACCGCGTCTGCCCCTTGAAAGACGGCTGTCGACACGTCGGAGGCTTCCGCGCGCGTCGGCGAGATCTGTTCGACCATGGATTCCAGCATGTGCGTCGCAACGATCACTGGCTTGCCCGCGCGCCGACACGCCCGCACGATTCGCCGCTGAATGTTGGGCACGTCCTCGGCGGGCAGTTCGACGCCAAGATCGCCGCGCGCGACCATCAGCGCGTCGGATAGGGCGATGATATCGCCGAGATGATCGACTGCGGTCGGCTTCTCGATCTTCGAGATGACGCCCGCCCGTCCGTCGATAATCGCGCGCGCCTCTTCAACATCTTCCGGGCGCTGAACGAACGACAGCGCCACGTAGTCGACGCCAATGTCGAGCGCATGGGCGAGGTCGGCGCGGTCTTTCTCGGTCAGCGCGGAAATCGCCAGCGCCCGCCCGGGCAGGTTGATGCCCTTGCGGTTCGTCAGGCGGCCCGGCGCATCAGCGCGCGCGATAAGGCCCGCGCCATTTTTCTCGACAACGGTGATCTGCAGCTTGCCGTCATCGAGCTTCAGGATGTCGCCGATATGCAAGGCGTCGATGATCTCCGGGTGGGGGATGGGGATGACCCCTTGCTCGGTCGTCTCGCGCGCAAGCTCCAGGCGATAGGTTGCGCCAAAGCGCAGATCGATGCCGTCGCCGGGCAGGACGCCCGTGCGGATCTTCGGTCCCTGGAGGTCGGCGAACACGGCGATCGGCGCGCCGGTTTCGCGCTCGGTCTCCCGGATCGCCTCCATGATGCGGCGGGTCTTGTCGTGTTCGCCATGCGAAAAGTTGAGCCGGAAGACGTCAACGCCGGCTTGATGGAGAAGCCGAAGCATCGAGGGGGAGGCGCTTGCCGGCCCGACGGTCGCAACGATCTTGCAATGGCGTTTGCGCATTGGGGACTGCCATTCATTGGTTGTTTCTTGAGGGCGAACCTTATGCGGATTTGCGCGCGACGCCACCACCGCCCGAACGGATTGCCCGCGTGAGCGGCGAACGATCAAGCAAATGTCAATTGCACGCCTTTGATCCGCTCGCGATAACGCGTTGGGAAACAGGAAAATGCGGGGTGGCTCCTTGACGACGGGAAAATCGGCGGCGGGGAAATTCGCGCTTGTCACAGGCGCGTCCGCCGGCATGGGCGTCGCGTTTGCAAAACTTGCGGCGTCGAAGGGCTACAATGTTGGGCTCGTCGCCCGCCGGGCGGACCGGCTGGAGGCGCTGGCGGCGGAATTGCGCGCCGATCATTCGGTTGATGCGCTGCCTATCTCCGCCGACCTCTGCGAGACGACCGCGCCGGAAGCAATTGCCGCGCGGCTTGAAAGCGAAGGCCGGCAGGTCGACGTCCTCGTCAATAATGCGGGCTACAGCCTGAAGAACTCCTTCGCGGCGACTTCGCTCGCCGATCACCGTCGCTTTATCGAACTGACGGTGACGACGCCGGTGGCGCTCGCCCATCTCTTCCTCAAGGGCATGCTGGCGCGCGGCTGGGGTCGCATCATCAACATCAGCTCGATCACGGCGTTCTCAACAGGCGGGAAGGGCCACACGCTCTATCCGGCGGGAAAAAGTTTCCTCGTGAAATTCTCGCAGTCGCTGAGCGCGGAAGTCGCTGAACGCGGCGTGAAGGTAACGGCGGTCTGCCCCGGCTTTGTCGATACCGAGTTCCAGACCGCCAATGAGATCGCCGACCAGATGGGGCGAACGCCCGCCTTCCTGATCCAGAGCCCGGAAGAAATCGCCGCCGAGTCCTGGCGCCGCAATGAGGCGGGGGCCGAGGTCGTGGTGCCCGGCTTCCTGCCGAAAGTGGCGGCGGCGTTCCTTCACTACGCGCCCGAACAGATCGTCACGCCCATGACCCGCCGCGCCGCCGCCCAACATTTTTCCGGAGAGTAGGTTCATGTTCGGCAGGCGGGGCGGACCCAAAGCGATGCTCGCGGGCGGCGAGCCGCGCGTCGATCAATCCTATGACGTCGTCATCATCGGCTCGGGCGCCGGCGGCGCAACGCTGGCGCAGCGTTTGGCGCCGACGGGCAAGTCGATCCTGATCCTTGAGCGCGGCGACCATCTGCCCGTCGAGTTGCAGAACTGGGACGCCTTCGAGGTGTTCGTCAAACACCGCTATCGCGCGCAGGAGCAATGGCGAGACCGCAAGGGGCGGCGGTTTCATCCGACGACGCATTACTGGGTCGGCGGCAACACGGCGTTCTATGGCGCGGCGCTGTTTCGTTTCCGTCAACGCGATTTCGATGAGACGATGCACGAAGGCGGGCTGTCGCCTGCATGGCCGATCTCCTACACTGATCTCAGGCCCTATTACGACGAGGCTGAACGCCTTTGGCGCGTGCACGGCACACGCGGCGAGGACCCGACCGACGACGCCGATGCGCCGGCCTATCCGAAGCCCGCCATCGCGCATGACCCTGAAATCGGCGCGTTGAAGAAGCAGTTTCGCGATGCGGGCTGGGGCGCGTTCGATCTGCCGCTCGGCATTGATCGCGAAAATGATCAGCCGACGCGCGGTCGCT
>JBGTFV010000110.1:0-36313 GCA_041747095.1 Parvularculaceae bacterium | reverse complement strand
CGGGCGGGCGCCCCATCGCACGCGCCTTGCCGCCGCGCCCGCCAACGCTACTGGTAAGGTGAAAGGGTGAAAAACCGATCCATGACCGCAGTCGACATCGCCCATAACGGCCCAGGCCCGTTCGTGCCGGCCCCGAGCCGCACGCGCCGGGCAATGAACTGGTTTTTTGCCGACACGGAACGCCTGTTCTGGCTGCTTCAGGTGGTGGGCTGGTCGGGATTCGGCATCTTCCATCTGCTGAGCGTATCGTCGCTGGTGCCGGGCACATCGGACCAGTCGATCGCCTTTTCGATCGCGTCGTCCGTCATCGGTCTAGTGAGCACCGGATTTCTGCTTCGCCCGGCCTATCGCTTCGCGCGGCGCCTGCCGCCGGCGTTTCTCCTGATGGTGGCGGTTGGCGCAACTTTTCCAATGGCTGTCCTGATGTCGGCCGTAAAGGCGCAGACTTTCGGGCTAATATTCGGCAATGACTGGATCGCGAGCCGCGGCGCCGCTTTCGGCACAGATAACTTCTTCATGCTGATCCGGCCCGACGTACCGCCAAACCTGTTCCTGCTGATGTCGTGGGGCGGATTTTATTTCGGCATCAACTATTACCTCACGTTGCGCAGTGAGACCGAGCGCGCCTTGCGCTCGGCCAGGCTCGCCGATCAGGCGCAGCTCAAGATGCTCCGCTATCAGCTTAACCCGCATTTCCTCTTTAATACGCTGAACGCTATTTCGACGCTCGTGCTCGAACAGGACGGTCGACACGCCAACGAGATGTTGACGAAACTATCCTCGTTCCTGCGCTATTCGCTTGACAGCGACCCCTTGCTGAAAACAACGTTGGCGGAGGAAATCCGTGCGCTGCAACTCTATCTGGACATCGAGGCGACGCGTTTTGGAAACCGCTTGAGCGTGGACCTCAACATCGACCCGCAGACGCTTGATGCGCGCGTCCCCTCTCTGATCCTTCAGCCCGCAATAGAGAATTCCATCAAATACGCCATTGCTCGAATGGAATCAGGCGGAAAAATCTCAATCATTTCTACTCGCGACGGCGCGATGCTGACATTGCAGGTATGCGATAATGGACCGGAAGCCCCTGTCGATCCGGAAAAGGCGATCGCCAATCCGCGCGCTGGCGTAGGTCTCGTCAACATGCGCGAACGTCTCCTCCACCTGTACGGAGACCGTCAGTCATTCGCCGTCTCGCGACCGGCGGATGGAGGGTTTTGCGTGACGCTGAAATTGCCGTTCGAAACGCGCACCTAGAATCGGATAGAGAAGAAATGAGGCAGACAAAGATCCGTACCGTTCTTGTTGACGATGAGCCGCTTGCTATCCGCGGAATGACTCATCGGCTCGCGCTGTTTCCGGAGATCGAGATCATCGCTGAATGCGCAAACGGACGCGAGGCGATAAAGGAGATCAAGAATTCGTCGCCCGATCTTGTATTTCTGGACATTCAGATGCCCGGCGTTGACGGGTTCGGCGTTGTTCGTGCACTGATCGGCGCCCCTGCGCCGCTCATCGTCTTCGTCACCGCCTACGACAAATTCGCCATTGATGCTTTCGAGGCGAATGCGCTCGACTACCTCGTCAAGCCTGTGGAAGAAGAGCGCCTGAAAGACGCGATCCATCGCGTGCGCGAGGCGATCAAGACCCGCGCCGCCGCCCAGCGGGAAACGCGCCTCGTCGAACTATTGGCTGGGCTCAGCGCTGATGAGCGCGACCAAATCAAGGAACTGATTGCCGATCCAGAATGGACCTCGAAAGAGCGTTATCCGGAACGACTCAGCTTCAAGGATGGATCAAAAGTGGTGGTGCTCGACGCGAGCGACATCGAATGGATCGACGCAGCGGGAGATTACATGTGCATCCATGCTGGCGGCAAAACGCACATCATCCGCGAAACGATGAAAACGCTTCAACAACGCCTCGACCCCGCGCGGTTTCAGCGGATCCATCGCTCAGCTATTGTCAACTTGTCGAAGGTCAAGGAGCTGCACCCTCATTCGAACGGCGAATACTTTATCGTTCTGGAAGGCGGCGGAGAGCTGAAACTTTCCCGCTCCTATAAAGATGTAGTCGCACGCTTTTTATAAAGAACGATCGCGTAATTATCTGCATACGGAGCGCAGTAATTTTATTCAGAAGGCGTACTGCGTCCTGATCAGCGCTGTTGTTCTGGTTTCACCGTCGACCGCAATATTGGTCTGATGCAGGAGCGATGCTTCGAAGCGCGCGCCAAAGGGACCCTGAAATCCATATCCCGCCTCAAAATCAATCTCGCGTGGACCGTTTCCAAGCGGCGCTATTCTGTCTTCAAACAGAAGCGATCGACTCGCGAGATCGTAAGATGACGGTACAGATAGCAGGAATGAACCCGATGAAATCTGCAATGGACCAACGATCGCTACGCGCAGATGGTCGTCGCGCTGGAAAGCGCCATGGCGATAGGCGCCAAGGGCGAATTGATTGCTGCCAATGTTATCAAATCCAGCGAGGAACCCAGACGACCCATCCGCAGTCGTTACAGATCGGCCGGCCGAATAACGCGCCGCAAACCGCCAGTCGAAGGCCAGCGGCGCGTCGACCTCTGCTGCGGCGTATACGGTTGAGCTACTGACGTCTGCACCGAGAAGGCTACCGAATCGCGCGCCGAGCAGTCCGTTTTCGTCAATCCGGACGCCTGTTTCAATCCGCAATGCTGCGCCAGCTACCGAGCGCGATGCGCCAAGGCGCGCGGAAACAACGCCAGAGCGGTCGAGAGAGCGGTCCAGGTTTTGCCCAAGGCTGGAAATTCCGAACGCGGAATCCGGAGCCTCGTCGCTACGCGCAAGTAATATGTCGAAGCGGTTGGCGCCTCGCACAAAAGCGATCATACCCGTCTGGGCGTCGCGCGATGCAGGTAGATAGCCGTCGTCAAAACCGTCTCGCGCCAGTTGGCTTATAAACGCTTGGCCAGCACCGAAACGGTCGACCTCGCGTGGGCTGAACCCTTGTGCAACATGCAAGGCAAGCTTAGGCGATAGCGCCTGACTAAAAGCAAGCGCCGCCCGCGCTTCTGTTTGTTGCCCGTTATCGCGCAACGCCAGGCTCGACGCACGTTGGCTCGCGTCAAGATCGAAGAAGGATAGGTCGCGGCTCTCAAGGCGGAAGCGGGCGCGGAACGAGTTCCCCCCAACCTCGGCGGAATGGAGCGCCTCAAAGGGGCGAATGACCGCCAACGGATCAATCCCAAGCCCAACATTGTTCGAACCCGCCGCATTGAGCGTAGCACTGAAGTCGCGACCTACGCTGTCGAGAAACACATAGTCGCCAAGCTGCGGCAACGATGCCCCGAAAGCCGGCGCGCCGCCGATAGCAGGGCCCGTTACGGCAACTGACACGCCCGCCACGGATGAGGTCGTTACCGCGCCCAGCGGCTGAAGCGCAGCGCCGATATTCAGCAGTCCGCGCCCGTAAATTGGGTCAGTCCCGGGCAAGCCGAGGTCGGTCGCAGACTCCAGCAGGACGCGCACCGTGTCGGCAGCAGATAACTGCGGCCAAAGCTGGCGCACAAGCGCGGCGGCCGCCGACACGTACGGCGTTGAAGCGCTAGTGCCGCTAAACGATCGCGTCGTTTGACCGTTTCCGCCAAGCGCGGTCGTCTGAATGAAGCGTCCTGGAGCGACAAGAAAGAACTCTGCGCCTTCACCGGCCCGGTTAGAAAAAGATGCGATGACGTTGGCGCTGTCGACCGCGCCCACAATGATCGTCGCCCCGCGCGCCTGCGCATCGATGGCCGCCAGCGCAGAGCCGTCCGGATTGGCGTTCCCGTCATTACCGGCCGCGATGGTGGTCACGATATCGTTGCGAGACGTGAAGTCGAAGATGGATCGGAAACTCGATCGCGAGTCGGTTTCATTCGAACCGAGAGAGAAGTTGATCACTTCCACCCCTGCACTGGCGGAACGGCGCACGCCTTCAGAAATTGCGCGACCAAGGATCGTCAGCGAATCGTCATTGCTGTCGCCCCGAAAGACCAGCAGGTTCACTGCTGGCGCCGCTCCGTGCGTGGCGACTCCGTTTCGCGCCGCTCCAATAATTCCGGCGACAGCTGTCCCGTGGCCGTCGACGTCCTGAAGGTTTGGTCCGCCATTGCGCACGTCATCGTCGGCAACAACGCCAGCTATTGCCAGGTCGGCGCTCCGCGGATCGATGCGTCCGGCAAATTCCGGGTTGTTCACATCGATGCCGGTATCGATGATCGCAACCGTGACGCCCTCGCCAAATGCCCCGCGCTGGTACGCCGGAATGACATTTATCTGATCGAGGGCAGGGGTGCGCAGATATTCCTGCGTACGGAAACTGGCCGCCGTTGGCGGTTGTTCAGGGGGCGGCGGAGGAGGAGGCGGTGGCGGAGGTGGAGGAGGTGGCGGCGCAACCGTCGGCGATGATCCGCCGCTGCTCCCGCAAGACGATAAGGCGAGTGCAGCGACGCCAAGCATGGCGGCGCTGACCAACTTGGCGCGAGCGCCCATTTTCCCCGTCATATTCCGCTCTTCCGGAAACGTTCTTTTATTCAAAGACTATAGGCAAGTCGTTAAGGACGAACGACCCTCCTTCGACAGAATTTTACCGAACGCCAAGCCCCTCATCCTGGACGAGGGAAGCCGCGGTAAGCGCACGCTAAAACTTCGGCGGGCGCTTTGCGGCCACGCCTAAACGTTCCTCTAGCGCCGCCCCCAACGCCAAAATCTTACCTTCTTCAAAGAGATTGCCCCAGAGACTGACGCCCCGCGGCGTCTCGAAAGTCTCTCCCAGGGATGCCTCACCTCCGCCGGGGCCGCCGCGCGACGGCGTCTGGGCGAAGCCCGCTCGGAGGGCCAGTTGGGGATAGCCGGTACAATTCGTCGCAAGCAGGGCCCCGCCCGCTCGGTGGGGGCCAATCACCGCGTCAAACCCTTCGAACGCCTCGGCCATCTCAATCATCAGCCGCCGCCGCAGGCGATCCACCTGAACAAAATCTGCGGCGGGATAGAACCGACCGGCCCGCCACAAGTTGGGCCAGCCTTGGGCCGCCTGCCATGAAAGTTCGTCATCGCGATTCGTCAATGTCAAATCCGAGAATGCGGCCGCTGCCTCGACCGTGACGATCGAGCCGAGCGCGGAGAAATCCCCCTCGGGCCATGGGAATTCGCGCAATTGTACGCCGACATCGCGCAGGGCGGCTAACGCTGCACGGTCTGCTTCGTCGCCCGCCTCGAACCACGCCGGAACATAACCGACGGTCAAAGCTGACAGATCAATCCGACCGTCATACCCAAATCCTATGCGCGCTGAAGACGGATCGTCCGCATCGAAACCGTTGATTGCCGCAAGCACGATGGCTGCATCCTCAACGAAGCGGCAGATTGGGCCAACCTTATCGAGCGACCAGCACAGTGGCATGAAACCCTTGCGCGAGACCCGACCGAAGGTCGGACGCAGACCGGTAGCGCCGCATCGCTCAGACGGCGAGATAATCGATCCCAGAGTCTCCGTGCCGATTGAAAACGCGCATAGTCCTGCAGCGGTCGCCGCAGCTGACCCGGCGCTCGATCCGCTCGAACCCTCATTGGGATTCCACGGATTGCGCGTGCGCCCGCCGAACCAGCGGTCGCCATAGGCTATCGCGCCGCATGTCGTCTTTCCGAGCAGAACCGCTCCCGCGCTCCGTAGGCGTCTAACGACCGTTGCGTCATCGGTAGCGACCTGATCGCGGAAAGGTTCCGCTCCCCATGTCGTCGCGACACCTTTCACGTCGGCCAGGTCTTTCAATCCGTAAGGAACGCCATGCAGCATCCCGCGATATTTGCCCGCTGCGATTTCTCGGTCGGCG
The DNA here is from genome assembly GCA_041747095.1 of Parvularculaceae bacterium. Lineage (GTDB taxonomy): Bacteria > Pseudomonadota > Alphaproteobacteria > Caulobacterales > Parvularculaceae > Amphiplicatus. Next base: position 30,462 of record JBGTFV010000110.1, on the reverse strand, counting down.
TCGGCCGCTTGCCGCCGCGCGATCTCGGGAACCAAGGTCACAAAGCACTCAAGCCCGGGGGCAAAACGCTCTATCCGCGAGAGGTATATCTCGGTCAGACGCGCGCTAGTGATCTGGCCAGACCGCAGCCAGACCGCTTGGTCCGCGACGCTCGCAAAAGCAATCGCGTCGTCACCGTTCGGCGCGGGAGGCTCAATGCGATCGCGCAAGAAAAGCGCGTTTTTCTGCGCCTTGATCGTTCGTCTTGGCAAGCGTGGCGAAAAGACATGCGCAGGGGAAAGCTCGTACGGGATTTCGTTGGCGCGTATTTTTGCAAGATCCTCAAGCGCGGACTCAAGGCTTTCCAGCATCAGTTGCCGTTCATCGGGTTCAAATGAAAGGCCAAGAACGCGCTCCGCATGCGCCACGGTATCGGTCGTCAAGCCTTCGGTCAGATCAGCTCTGGGAGGGGCCTGCCCTTCACCGACTGGCGCGCATCCGGTCGCCGCAATGGCGCTTATCGCCGCGCCGCCGAACGCAGCACCGCCTATAATCTCCCGCCTTGACAGCTTCATCGCCCCACCCGCTTTTTCCGATTGCCCCGGACGCAGCATGCAAATATCGACTTGTGTTGCAAATCACGAATGTGAACGGGCAGCGCGCCGTAAACGAATACCGACCGCCGACCCCCGCCCGATGCAAACGAAGGAGAACACTGCCAATGCGAGAGGCATTTTACAGCCGCGTCGAAAACACATTGCGCGACCTTCGCGAGCAGGGACTTGAAAAACGCGAGCGAGAAATTGTTGGTCCGCAGGGGCCGGAAATCGACGTACGGCATGAGGGTCGCATCAAACGTTTCCTCAACTTCTGCGCCAACAACTATCTTGGCCTTGCAGATCACCCGGAGATCGTCTCGGCAGCGCGCGCCACGATGGACAAGTATGGCTTCGGCATGGCCTCGGTTCGCTTCATCTGCGGCACCGCCGACCTGCATCGGGAGCTGGAACGAACCATCGCCGATTATCTCGGCTATGAGGATTCTATCCTGTTCGCTGCGTGTTTCGACGCGAATGGCGGCGTCTTCGAACCGTTGCTGGAGGCGGAAGACGCGATCGTTTCCGATTCTCTTAATCACGCCTCGATTATTGACGGCGTTCGCCTCAGCAAGGCGCGGCGATATCGGTTCGCCAATTCCGACATGCAGGACCTTCAGGATAAACTGGCGCAGGCCCGAAGCGAAGGCGCCCGGTCAATCCTGATCGTGACGGACGGCGTCTTCTCGATGGACGGGTACATCGCCAATCTCAGCGCCATTGCAACGCTGGCGGATGAATTCGATGCGCTGGTAATGGTCGACGATTGTCACGCAACCGGATTCATGGGGCCCGGCGGGCGCGGCACGCCAGGCCATTGCGGCGTCGCCGAGCGAGTCGACATTCTGACGGGAACGCTTGGCAAAGCCCTTGGAGGCGGCATGGGCGGATATATCTGCGCCTCGCGCAATGTGATTGATCTCTTGCGCAACCGCGCCCGCCCTTATCTGTTTTCAAACGCGCTGACGCCTGCTTTATTAGGCGGCGCACTAAAAGCGATTGAGCTAGCCCGCGACGGCGACAGCCTAAGAGCTCAGCTGTTCCGCAACGCATCGAGATTCCGGAAGGGTATGTCAGATGCCGGGTTCGACCTCCTGCCTGGCGAACATCCGATCATCCCGGTCATGCTTGGCGATGCGCGTATTGCCCAAGACCTTTCAGGCGCACTGATGGACGAGGGCGTTTACGTAACGGGTTTCTCTTTCCCTGTAGTGCCGAAGGGCAAAGCCCGCATCCGCACGCAAATGTGCGCAGCGCATTCAGACGAACAGATCGACCGCGCCATTGCTGCTTTCGTTGACGCCGGACGGCGGCTAGGCGTCATTTAACTTGTTCAGGATTGGGCATTGGGCAGCAAGCGTCCGAGAACGCGAGCATATCGCTGAGGCAAGAGACGCTGGACAAAGGAAACGAACTTCGCGTCGCGGCCTACAACGATCCGGCGGTCTTCACGCGCTACGCCTGAAAGGATGATCGTGGCGGCCTCTTTGGCCGATGTAATCGCCGCCTTGTCGAAGCGTTTCTCGAGATCAGCCTTGGCGTCGGCCGCTACCTCTGGACCGTCGAAGGCGGCATTGCGGGCGATAGCGGTAGCGACGCCGCCGGGGTGGACGCTCGCGACTAATACGCCGTCGGCTTCCAATTCCATAGCGAGCGTCTCAGAAAATCCGCGAACCGCAAATTTCGAACTGCAGTAGTGCGACTGACCGGGATAGCCGATCAGGCCAAAGAGGCTTGAAATATTGACGACAGCCCCCCGGGTCGTCAGCAGTTGCGGAAGGAACGCTTTCGTCATGCGGACGACGCCCCAGAAATTCACATCGATGATCTTGTCGAATGACGACAACGGCGTGTCTTTAAATGCGCCAACGCGAGTCAGGCCGGCAACATTAAAAACGTAATCCGCATCGCCGAGGCTTTCGCGGACAAGCGCTGCATATTGCTCGATCGCAGCGGCGTCAGATACGTCAAGCTGATCGGCGCGGAGGCGGTTTGACGGCGGCGCCGGCAGGCCTCTAACGGTTTCGTCGAGACCAACAACATCGATATCGCTAAGCGCAAGCGCCGCGCCGCGATGCGAAAGTTCATACGCCAGCGCCCGGCCAATTCCAGACGCTGCGCCCGTCACGATGCAGAGTTTTCCATCGAATAAGCGCAGCGCCACCTCTCCCCTCCCCTCGTTTGCTTCAGTCAACGAGCAACGATCGGATTGCGGCCCAATCCCGCCCTGAAGAGACTGCAAGTAGCGGCCTGTCCGCAGAATCCGCCGGACTATAAGCGGCTTCATCGTCAATGAATTTTGCGCTCCCGCCAGTTTCCGACAGAATTAGCGCTCCTGCAGCATGGTCCCAAGGGTGAATCCGGCTTGATATTTTGAAGTCGACTTCACCTCGTGCGAGCGCGATATAAGCGTAGGCGGCGCAGTTGCCTTGTCTCGACTGAACCCTATCGGACAGACCGCGTTCGATTCGCAACCGCCACCTTTCCGATAACCATCCGGTCGAACGTAGCCCTTGAAGCGGGCTAGCGACCGACCGGCAGTTCGGGACGATTGAGGCTCCGTTCCACTTCGCACCCTTGCCGCGCAAGGAAACAGCGCAGGCCTTAGCTGGAATAGCGTATATCCACCCTGCTTCGGTGCGCCCATTCTCAACCAGCGCAACAATGGTGCCAAATTCGCGAATGTTGCGAACAAAATTTCTCGTGCCATCGAGCGGGTCAACGATCCAAAACGCGCCGGGCCCCGAGATCGCCGCCACAATGGACGGATCGGCTGCCGCAATTTCTTCGCCAATGAATTCCGCATCGGGACGAATGGCGAACAACCGCTCGCGCAGCATCGCTTCAGCGGCAACGTCAATGTCCGTTACGACATCGGATGGGCTCGACTTCGTACGAATTTCGTCTTCTGCCAGACGACCGAAGCGGGGCAAAACGACGGCCTCGCCAACCTCGCGCAAGATCGCTTCCACAGCCGACGCGTCGATGGTCATGCGAGGAAGCGTCCGGCTGCCGCGCGCGCCCCGTTTCCAGCGGTGATAATCACCGCTTCTGGAAAGGTCTTCTGGAACTGGCCCCGGACCTTTTCCGACAACCGAACGGTTAGACGCGCGCCAGACTCGCCGGCTTCTTCGCCGACAACGTCTCCGCGTTCATGCAACCAGGCGCGCGGCGCTCCATCCAACACACCGAGATCGATGGTCAAAACTTCACGGTCAGCTGTTGTAATCAGGTCGATCAATTCGACAAGTTCTTCGATTCCCTCACCCGTAGCCGCCGAGATGCACACGCGGACAGGCTCTTCCAGCGTTGGCGCGACCACTGATTTCGTCAATCGTGCTTTCGCCATTTCGATCGCGCGATCGTCAGACGACAACAGATCGATCTTATTCAGCGCCTCAATTACCGGCGGCTCGCCCTCGCCGGAGACACCAATCTCTCGCAAGACGCGCACGACGTCATTGCGCTGCGCTTGGCTGTCCTCGTGAGCAATATCGCGAACGTGGATGATCAGGTCAGCCTCTACGACTTCCTCAAGCGTTGCGCGAAAAGCAGCGATCAACTGGGTGGGAAGCGCAGAAATGAAACCGACGGTGTCCGAAAGGATGATGCGCTGACCCGAAGTTAAGTCGACTGCACGCATCGTAGGATCAAGCGTTGCAAACAACAGATCCTTTGCCAGCACTCTTGACCGCGTTAGCAGATTAAACAGCGTCGATTTGCCGGCGTTGGTGTATCCGACCAATGCAACGACCGGGTGCGGCGCCCTCTGGCGCTTGGCCCGCTGTAATGTTCGTGTCCGACGTACCTGCTCGAGCTTGGCCTCGAGACGCTCGATCTTATTGGCTAGCGCGCGTCTGTCGGACTCAATCTGACGTTCGCCAGGTCCACCGAGAAATCCGACGCCGCCGCGCTGGCGTTCAAGGTGCGTCCATGAACGGACAAGTCTGGATTTTTGATAGTTCAAATGCGCAAGTTCGACTTGCAGGCGACCTTCCGACGTCTGTGCTCGAGCGCCAAAGATTTCCAGGATAAGCGCTGTTCGATCCAAAACCTTTGCGTTCCAAGCCTTCTCAAGATTGCGGTGCTGGACTGGGGTGAGCGATCCGTCGACAATCACCAGATCGGGTCGCGGTTCGAGAGCGCTTAGGCGCACATTGATTTCTTCAACCTTCCCCTCGCCGAAGTAGGTCGAAGGTTTCGGCCGGGCGATGCGCGTTGCATGCGTCCAAATCACCTCGAGACCGATCGCCTGCGCCAGGCCAACGGCCTCTTCCAATCGGGCGTCGGCAGTCCGGTCTTCCGATGTGGCCGCAGCGATGGGGTGTACGACAAACGCCGTACCTGAGGAAGGAAGCAGTTGAGGTTCGGTCAATGTCCAGCAAGCTTTCTTGATGTCACGCTTCACTGTCCCAAAGGCTTATTGGCTGGGCCGGCATAATGGTGGAAATCGCATGCTTGTAAACGAGCTGCACCTGCCCGTCTCGTTTCAACAACACGCAGAAATTGTCGAACCAAGTTACAACGCCCTGCAACTTGACCCCGTTCACCAAAAATATGGTGACGGCGATCTTGTCCTTCCGGACATGGTTCAAAAATGTATCTTGAAGGTTCTGTTTTTTCTCTGTCATTTTCCATCAAGCCTCAGACGCGCGCCTCACCTTGTTGCGCTGCACAATTGAACATGGGGCGAGGCCAGACGGAAGACAACCGCTTTCATGGTCAAGTCAGGCCTCGGAAACGCAGCGCTCCTTGTAAGCTTCTCGTAGCCGCCGGGATACCTCACCGGGCCTGCCGTCGCCCACCGCACGACGATCAATTTGAACCACGGGCATTACAAGGTTGGTGGCGGAGGTCAGGAAAGCTTCCTGAGCGCCGAAAGCCTCCTCGACGGAGAATGGTCGCTCCTCCACCCGGATCTGCAAATCTCTGACGCAGGCAAGCAGGGTTTGTCTTGTGATGCCGCCCAGAATTTCATTCCCTAGCGGATGGGTGATGAGTGCGCCGGACTTCGCCACGATCCATGCGTTTGACGCCGCTCCTTCCGTGACGCAGCCGTCGCGAACGAGCCACGCCTCAACAGCCCCGTCCCGCCGTGCGGCTTCCTTGGCAAGGACATTTGGAAGCAGCGAAATCGATTTGATATCCGCCCGACCCCATCGGATGTCCGGCGCGGTGATAACCTGAACGCCCATCTGCGCCATGGAATCAGATTTGGCCAAATCAAAGTGGCGGGCGGTCATAACAATTGACGGCAAGACGGCTTGAAGCGGAAATGGATGGTTGCGCCGGGCTACGCCGCGCGTTGCCTGCATATAGACAAGCGCATCCTTAAGCCTGTTCCGCGCGAGCAGCTTAGCGATAACAATGCGGAGGGCGCGATCGGAAATTGGGGCGTCGATCGAAAGCGCCGCCAGCGACCGAGCCCAGCGGGCCAAATGTCCGTCGATATCCCAAAGCCGCCCGCTAACAACAAGACAGACCTCATAAACACCGTCAGCAAATTGATAGCCGCGGTCTTCGATATGAACGAAAGCTTCGCGGAGCGGCACGTACTGTCGATTGACGTAAGCAAAGGAAGGCATGGGTTCAGGCTCTCCAGAAAATCCGATTTAAAAGGCCAAGGGCTGCAACCGTCTCAAGCCGTCCAAGGACCATCCCCACCGCTAGCGCGAGACGCGTAAAAGGGTCGTCGAATACTTCAAACCCCTCAACCCCGGAACCTGCGAGCCCAAGCGCCGGACCTGCGTTTGATAGCGCCGCCACCGAGGCGATGGCGGCCAGCTCAAACGAGTTTCCACCCGCCGCCACGGCAAGCAGTAATGCGGCGAGAACTACCGTAAATCCGATGAAGTGCATCCAAACGCCGAATTCATCAGAAACGTTCGATCTCCCAAAAACACCGCGGGGGGTAAGCAAAAGCCTTAACTCTTCGCCCGTTCTGCGCAACAGGATAACCCACCGCAGGACCTTAATGCCGCCGGCGGCCGAGACGGCTGACCCGCCGATGACAAGCGTCACGAGTCCCAAAACAGTTGGCGGCGGGGCCCCAATGAAAAATCCGTTCGTCGATATAAGGCTTGCGGCATTGAATGCTTGTTCGCCAAGCGCCTGAACGCCCGGCGCGCCGACGAGCACCCATAGCACGAGGGTCAGCGCCAGAAAAATTAGACCGTAAGCACCCGTTTCAATGTCGCGCATGCGCCCGACCCTGCCGCTGGTCATGCGAGCAACAAGGATGAAGTTCGCTCCGCTCAAAAATACGACCGGCGTCAATACCGCCGCAATCTGAGGGTCATACGTGTCAAGTCCCTCTAGCCTTGGCGAGAAACCACCGGAAGCAACAGTCGACATCGCAAGGACCAGAGACTCAAATGGCGGCGCCCCTGCGGCAACTAATGCAACGATCGATATCGCCGTCAGCAGACCGAAAGCGGGCAAGAAAGCTAAGGCTGCCGCCCGTATTGACGTGACATGAGATCCGCCCTCTTCCAATGAAAACGGGGGAAGCAGTGCGTCCGTCCCCACAAATGAAGGGCGGATAAAAATCGCCGCTGCGATCGCCATGGACGAAAGACCGCCGATCCACTGCAATTCCGCTCGCCACAACATGCCCGACATTGATGCCCGCGCATCAGTCGCGGACAGCCACCCGCCAGTCGTTGTCAACGCCGAGACCGCCTCGAAGTAGCCATCTACCAGCGAATAGCCACTCAGAAAAAACGGAAGGCCAGCAAAAACGGGCGCTCCAACCCACCAGCACAAGGCAATCATCATGGCGTCGTCTATGCGAGACCCGCCGGCCTTCCCTTGCGACATAATAACGAGAGAGAAGCCGAAAATGCCGGTTGCCGCGCCAGCATAAAGGTACGAGGAGGCTTCCGCAGAACCGGTTTGCGCGGCCACCGCCCAAGGCCCGATCATCAACACAGCAAGCAGAAGCAAAGCCGCGCCGAAGGCTCTGAGAATGGATACGCCCGTCATTGCGCCCTGCAAAGGCGCAATGCATCTAGCTCAACTCTCATTCTTTTGATCGCAAGAACTCGGCCCATCTCGTTCATTCACGGCATATTTATGTTGCGTATTCGACTATTCTTTGCACAATCGATTTAGAAGTACTCGATGCTAACCCGAAACATTTGCTCGACTTCTTTGATGTGCTCGCGCAAGGACATCAAGACGACTCGATCTCCCGGTTTGATAACCGTATTGCCATTTGGCATCTGGACCTTTCCGTCGCGATAAACCGCCCCAATCATGACCCCTTCGGGCAGCTCCGCGTCCTTTAACGGCCGATTTACGAGGGGCGAGGTGTCAAGCGCGACAGCGTCAATCAGTTCGGCGGCGCCGTCAGCGAGGGAGTACAGTCCTTTGATCCGACCACGGCGGATATGTTGCAGAATAGTAGAGACAGTAGTCGCACGCGGATCAATATATCTGTTGATGCCAACGGCTTCAGATATCGCCGCGTATTCCGGGTCGTTGACGAGCGCCATGGCCCGACGCGCGCCCTCGCGTTTAGCGACCACCGACGCCAAAATATTGACCTGATCCTGTTCGGTCACAGCAACGAGCGTCTCCGCGTCCTGAACGCCTGCCTCGTGCAGGAGGGTGCGATCAAGACCGTCGCCTTGCAGAACGACGGTACGTCCGAGCTGTTCCGCGACGAATTCAGCGCGTTCTTTGTCGCGCTCAATCAGGCGAATTTTCATCGAACCGAGCTTTTCGAGCCCCTGCGCGACGTAAAGCCCGATGTTCCCTCCGCCAATTATGATAACGCGCCGCGCCTGCCGCTCGGCTTCGCCAAGTATTTCAAGGGCGCGTGCGACATCGCCCTTGTCGGCTATGAAGTAAATCTCATCCCCGGGAAACAACTGATCGTCCGCATGCGCCCGCCAGATGCGACCCTCACGGCGGACAGCCACGATGGTCATCTTAAGATCTGGAAATAATTCTGCGACTTGCCGCAGCGGCGTATTGACGATTGCGCATTCCTCGCGCAACCGCACGCCTACGGCCCAGACCTGACCGCCCACAAAGGTTGTTGATTCGAATGCTCCGGGCGTCGACAGGCGCTGCAATATCGCTTCGCTGACCTCTCGTTCCGGCGAAATGATGACATCAATCGGCAGATGGTTGCGGCTGAATAGGTCTGAGTATCGCGGATCAAGAAAGCCCGAGGACCGAATGCGCGCAATTTTCGTAGGCACGTTGAAAAGCGTATGCGCAACTTGGCACGCCACCATATTCACTTCGTCAGAATAGGTGACGGCGATAACCATGTCAGCTTCTCGCGCACCGGCTTCAGACAAAATTTCCGGATGCGCTCCGTTGCCGACGACGCCGCGAACATCAAGTCGCTCAGCGACTGATCGAACCAGCGCCTTTGTTTGATCGATTATCGTGACATCGTTCTTTTCGCCTGCAAGCCGGCGGGCAATGCCGGTTCCAACACGTCCGGCCCCACAGATGATGACTCTCATGTTTCTGCTCGCTTGTTGGTCAAGCAGACTCGGCTCTAGCGGCTCCGTTTACGCCGAGCGCCTTGAGCTTGCGGTGCAGAGCCGACCGCTCCATGCCGATAAAGGCCGCTGTCCGAGAAATGTTGCCGCCAAACCGGTTGATTTGCGCGATCAGGTACTCCTTTTCAAATCGCTCCCGAGCTTCACGCAATGGCAGAGCAATAATCTGTTCGAGCCCTTCGCCCGCCGGAATCGACAAACCCGCATCAATCACTTCTGACGGAAGCTGTTCGCAGGTGATCTCTCCGATTGCCTCACGGTCGACGAGGATCAGCGTTCGTTCGATTACGTTTCGCAATTGCCGTACGTTACCCGGCCAATGATACGCTTGCAGCGCAGCCAGCGCTTCGAGAGAAAGGCTGCGCTTTGGCATGCCTGACGCGCGGCAGATGCGATCGATGAAATATGCCGCCAAGGCGGGAATATCGTCTCGCCGCTCGGCCAAGGATGGCGCATGTATCGGAACAACATTGAGGCGATGGAAGAGGTCCTCGCGAAAACGGCCAGCTTCCGAATCAGCAAGCAAGTTTCGCGCAGTCGTCGATACGATCCGGACATCGACGCTAACGGTGGCGTCTGACCCAATCCGTCGAAACCGTTGATCGACCAGCACACGCAATATCTTGCCTTGCGTCTCAACCGGCATGTCGCCTATTTCGTCAAACAGCAGCGTCCCTGTGTGGGCGCGTTCGAGAAGGCCGATGCTTTTCGGGCGACCACCTTCACCTTCAACGCCAAACAGTTCTTCTTCCATTCGATCGGGCGCAATCGCCGCTGAGCTAACGACGATAAAGGGCTGTTGGGCACGACTGGAACGGGCATGAAGCAGCCGCGCAATGATCTCCTTTCCAGAACCCGGCGGCCCACTGATCATGACTCGCGAACGAGCATCTGCAACGCGGTCGATAACGCTGCGAAGGCTATTGATGGCCGACGATGCGCCGATTAACCCCCAATCAGCAGTCCGTTCACGTAGTTCTACGTTCTCACGCTGGAGCCGCGCAGCTTCTAGCGCGCGTTTGACCACCAAGATTAACCGATCTGAATTAAACGGCTTCTCGACGTAATCGTAGGCGCCCTTTTTAATTGCAGCGACTGCGGTCTCGATCGTTCCATGCCCAGAGATGATGATGACGGGTAAGCTAGGGTGGAGCTTTTTTAGTTCTTCAAGGATCCCAATTCCATCAAGAGCTGAATTCTGGAGCCATACATCAAGGATGACGAGCGCGGGAAGCCGATTTCTAATGGCGGTAAATACCCCAGCCGAGTCAGCGGCAGTCCGTGGACTGAACCCCTCGTCTTCGAGAATGCCTGACACGAGATCGCGGATGTCCGCTTCATCATCGACGACAAGAACGTCCGTGCTCATATCTTGGGTTCCATCTACGCTACTCCGCCGCAGCGTGCTCAACGACCGCAGTCGATGCTGTTGCAGTTTCTTCAACTGGCAGAATCAGACTGACGCGGGCTCCGGCTGATCCGAACTCGGAACAATCTCGGAACAATAGTTCGCCACCGTGGTCTTCGGCCACCTTTTTCACGATGGCAAGACCAAGGCCCGTACCTTTGGCGCGCGTAGTCATGTAAGGCTCTGTAAGCCGATGCCGCTCAGCGACAGGCAGCCCCACGCCATTGTCGATAATATGGATTTGCGCGTTCAGCGCATCGGCTTCGAGGCGGACGACGATCCGGCCCTTCGCAATCTCAGCATGCGACTTTCTCGCGGCGACGGATTCGCCAGCATTCTTGATAAGATTTCCGAGCGCCTGAACGATCAGTCGACCATCGCATTTCGAAATGACAGCATCATCGGGTAGGTCTGTTATGAACTCAATATCCGAAAACGCGACCCTCTGTGGAAATACGGCTGCACGCACAAGTTCGCGTATGTCTTCTCGAGCCATAACGGGCTTGGGCATCCGAGCAAAAGACGAGAACTCGTCGACCATCCGACCAATGTCGCCCACATGGCGGATGATCGTCTCGGTGCATTTGTCGAAAATCTCGGGGCTTGTCTTGATTTCCGCGAGGTATTTGCGACGCAGCCGCTCCGCTGACAATTGAATGGGGGTGAGAGGGTTTTTTATTTCATGAGCGATGCGACGCGCGACATCACCCCACGCTGCGGAGCGCTGGGCTCCGATGAGTTCAGTTATATCATCGAAGGTGATCACATATCCCGGTTCGCCAGCCACTGCATCACTGCCGATGCGAACGTTTAGTGTTCGGATGCGTCCGTTCCGATCAACTTCGATCTGCGAAGCATATTCGCCAGAGGGAGCGCAAGAGGCCTCGACGAATAGCTTTTGCAACTCTGGCGAAATCTCTTCGAGCGTTCTATCCGCGTAATTCTCGGTGTCGATATCAAAGAAATCCGCTGCGGATCTATTTGCAATCGTTAGGCGGCCATCTGCCGAGACGCCGATGACGCCCGCTGAGACGCCGGATAATACTGCTTCGGTGAATCGTCGGCGTCGATCGAACTGCCTATTTGTTTCAACTAGGTCATCGCGTTGCGTTTGCAATTGAGCTGTCATGTGATTGAGCGCACGGGCAAGAACCCCAAGTTCCCCATCATCGCGATAGACCTCGACGCGCGCGCCGAGTTCGCCGCCCGACACGCGCTCGGCCATACGTATCAACCTGCCTATGGGTTGAACAAGGCGAGTAGCCGCCCAAAGCGCCAACCACACAGCCCCAAAAAGAATAATCATCGCAAGAACAACGTAGCCGAGCAAAAATATCTGTTCGACGCGCGCCCTTGCCCGCTTTGCCTCATTCCAGTCGTCGCGAATTCCGCGCACGGCAGAAAGGCGCGACTGCATGTCGGAAGGCACTAACTTATAGATAGCGATGTACCCGCCATCGAAGGCGTCAATTTTCAAAAACGCCCGAAACATGTCGATCGATTCTTCGTTGTTCAGATCGAAATGTCCGCGATCGCCGCGAGACGAGTCTCGCTCGAAAGCAGCGTCCATGCGATCGAAAACAGAGGCGGCCGGCAATCCATACAATCCGGGCGTCATTTCAACGCGAGCAATCAAACGACGGTCGCCGGCAAACACCATGATTGCCGCAAGGTTTCGCCCGAACGCCTGTTCAGCCAAACGCTGCCTGAAGGCGAGCGGAGAAGTAGTGGGCGTCAGCCCTAAAAGCGCGTCGGTCCGGAGATCCATCTCGATCTGGCTAAGATTTATGGCCGCGTCGTTGGTCTCATCTTGAAAATAAGCGTTGGCGAAATCCCGAGCGGTCTGGACATATGTGTCAATCCGCTCACTGAAAACGTCATTGATGCTGGTGCGCAGTATCGTGAATGCAAAGAGAAACGCGATTACTGCTGGCGTCACGGCCACAGCCGCAAACTGGGCTGCGAGACGCAGGTGCGTACGAGACCCCGAGAGCTGGTTTCGACGATCGGACCAGACGTGCCAAATCCGCGCGCCGATAAGAAAAGCAAATCCTACTGCAATGGCAACGTTTCCGACGACCAGGGCGGTCAGAACGCTGCGTTGGACATGCTCGACGGCAGGCGAGAGAAAAAACCAGTTGGAAAAGAACGCAAACGCCACAGACGCGATAAGCGCCGCCGCAGCAAGGGTATTTGAAAGCGCCCAACGAGGCAGCAATGGGGTGTCCCCACGTTCTGCGCGTCGAGAAATACTGGAAACAGCCTCTTCAGCAGTCGGGTCGCGCCGGCTCATTTCATCCGGAAGTATGACGCCATTCGACCGCACCTCCGCATCGCCTCCCAAAAAACCAAGCGCAAGAGTTCGGAATCCAGTTGTTGTGCTGCTCGACAGCTATAGCCACGGCCCGGCCCCCCCTCGCGCGATATCACCGTGCCGCTATTGTTGCAGAAAATCAACAGTCCCGCCCTAGAGGTTGTAGTGGGTATCGAGATCAGGCTGCCTTTTCGCCAGACGATCCACGAAAAAAGATAGATAGGGCCTCAATAACCTCGTTGGGATCTGTCAAAGAACAAACGCGAGATTTCACGTGACGTCGATCTGTTGCTGGGTCTGCGGCTGCGCCCCTTTCAATGTAGGCTGCCAAATGCTTCCGAGCGATGCGGACGCCAAGTTCGATGCCGTAATGCGATAATATCTCATCGTAATGGCGGAATACCATTTCGAATTGACGCGCTGGGCTCTGATGCAGCTCCTCGCTCGTTGCACCTAACAAGTTAGCGGCGATAGCGCCCGCAACCGAAGGGCGGCCCAGCGCCGCCCTGCCGACCATAACGCCATCGGCTCCCGACGCGGCCATCGCCACCCTCGCGCCATCGGCATCGGCGATATCGCCATTTACAATAAGCGGAATACTGATGCGCTCTCTGACAGCCCTGACGGCTGCCCAATCCGCCAAGCCCTTATAAAACTGGTTTCGCGTGCGGCCGTGCACGGTCACCGCGCTAAGTCCGCACGCCTGCGCCCGCGCAGCAAGTTCAGGCGCGTTCAACTGATCAACGTCCCAACCGAGGCGCATCTTCACCGTAACCGGTCGATCCGTTGCCTCCAGCACCGCATCGAACAGGCGTTCCGCCTTGTCGAGATCGCGCATAAGCGCCGCCCCTGATAGCATTCCGGTCACCTCGCGCGCCGGACACCCCATATTTATATCGATAATGTCTGCGCCAGCCTCAGTCGCCTGGCGCGCGCCTTCCGCCATCCAGCCTGGCTCACACCCAACGAGTTGAACGACGAAGGGCCATACCGAGGGGTCGCCTTCCATCCGCCTCAACACATCAGACCGCATTCGGCCCTGCCCGCCTTGAGCGCCCTTAACGAGAGCTTCGCTCGCGACCATTTCCGAAACGACAAGGCCTGCGCCCGCCTGCGCCGCCGCCCGCCGGAAGGGCAAGTCGCTCACGCCCGACATAGGGGCAATGAAGACATTGTTCGCGAGGGTCAATCCGGCGTAATGCACTTGTAACTCCAGATGATTCCGATACGCAGCCATTGCGGCTGCTTCAGTCGCACCAAACCAGTTCAGGATATCAGAAGTGACGTCAACCGGCGTGAGTTGCCTTGCAATTGTCGTTGCCGCTGGACGCGGGGTGCGCGCCGGCGCGGGCGGCCCGAAGCAATATCGCGATCTCGCCGGCCGGCCAGTGCTCGCGTGGACCTTGAAAGCTTTCCTCGACCACCCGAAAATTCAGGCCGTGCGGGCAATCATTCATCCGGACGATCACGACTTATATGAGCGGTCCGTCGCGGGGATCGACGACGCAAAGCTCCTTCCGCCAGTCAATGGCGGCAGAGAACGACAGGACTCAGTTCGCCTCGGCTTGCTAAGCTTGGCAGACATAAAACCCGACACCGTCCTCATTCACGATGCTGCCCGGCCGTTTATCGACGCTGGAACGATTGCTCGGGTCATTACGGCATTGAACGAACATGACGGCGCAATCGCCGCCCTTCCTGTCTTCGACACGATCAAGAAAGCAGATGCAGGCGATCATCCGTGCATTGACAACACGGTCGCACGCGAGGGGCTATGGCGCGCCCAAACGCCGCAAGGCTTTAATTTTACAAAAATACTTGCAGCCCATGAAGCCGCAAAGGGCCAGTCGCTAACCGACGACGCAGCGGTTGCCGAACGCGCGGGCCTAAAAGTAGCGCTGGTTGCAGGTTCGCCCGACAACATGAAAATAACGCAAGCGGAAGATTTTGGCATGGCTGAGATCCTCCTAGGCAGGAATGCTCAAATGTTCGAATTCCGTACCGGCTCAGGCTTCGACGTGCATCAATTTGAGGCAGGCGATGGCGTCACACTGTGTGGAGTTGAGATTTCCCATACAGCAAAACTGAAAGGGCATTCGGACGCGGACGCCGGCATGCATGCGTTGACTGACGCAATCCTGGGAGCGCTTGCGGCTGGCGATATCGGGGACCATTTCCCACCCTCGGATCCGCAGTGGAAAGGAGCGCCGTCGCGCATCTTTCTCCAGCGCGCCGGAGATCTCGTAAAATCAGCGGGGGGGGCAATTACTCATTGCGATGTAACGCTGATATGCGAAGCGCCGCGAATTGGCCCATACCGAAAAGCAATGCGCGACCAACTTGCTACAATATTGGAAATTAACGTCGAGCGCATTTCCGTCAAAGCGACAACTACTGAAGAGTTGGGATTTACTGGACGACGCGAAGGCATCGCCGCGATGGCAACAGCTACGGTACGCCTGCCAATGCAGCCCGAATGACACAAACCCATCGCATTTGGGCGCTTGCAGAGGCCATCATCGTCAAGGCCGGCGCCGACGGGCTTGTCGTTACGAGCGCGGAATCATGTACCGGTGGGATGGTCAGCGCCGCATTGACAGATGTGCCTGGCTCTTCAGCAGTCGTTGATCGAGCGTTTGTTACCTATTCGAACGACGCGAAAATTGAAATGCTGGGCGTCGATCCTCAACTCATTGCGCGCTGGGGCGCCGTGAGTTGCCCCGTTGCGTTGTCGATGGCGCGCGGCGCGCTTAGTCGGTCCAATGCCGATATCGCCGTATCGGTGACCGGCATCGCCGGCCCTTCTGGCGGCAACGCGGAAAAACCGGTTGGTCTGGTCTGGTTTGGACTAGCGCGCCGCACCGCCGCGGCGCAACCTGTTCTCAAGTTTGAAAGGCGCGTTTTTGCTGCCGGCTCAAGGTCTTTCGTTCGCCTCAGAGCAACGGAAACAGCCTTATCTCTCATTCTCAATGGGCTCTGATAAAAGCATACTGGGTTCATAGACGGTCTGCGCCCTGGTAACGAACGCCTCAGACATTCGGCTAAAGGCCTTTTCGAACACGGAGGCTGCGGTCGCTTGAAGTATGACGTTACGAAACTCGAACTCAATGGAGAAATCAACGATTGATCCCCCTACGACAAGCTCCGTGAAGCGCCATTGATTTGTCAGCGTTCGGAAAGGTCCGTCAACATAGCGAACGTCGATAGCGTGATTTCGCCAATCAAGCGTAACATGACTGCGGAACCGTTCGCGAAAAACCTTGTAGGCCACCACCATGTCGGCAGTGAGCCAAGTTGGTTCTGCTGCGGTGTCGCGGGACACAATGCGGAGCGCTAGACACCAAGGAATGAACTCGGGATATTTCTCCACATCCGCCACGAGCGCAAACATTTGTCTGGCGGTATATGGAACGGTTGTTTGGGTTCTTGCCGCCGTCACGTAGTTGCAGCGCGGCGCGCGCCCCGTGCATAACCGTCAAAAAGATCCAGCATGCGCTCGGTCCACGCAGCAACCGGAACAGGGACGTTGTAAAGTATTTCGTCGGTAACAATACGTTGCCAGATGAACGGGCTCATCAGCGTGTAGTCGCATAAATTGGGTGCGGCGCCGCCAAAGAAATCATGTGCGGCTAGCGGGGCGGACATAATTGAAAGAGCCATTTCGGAGCGGCTAACCCATTCGGGATTCTGCGCAAGCTCTTCGAGGGAAACGCCTCCAAAGCGCGCTTCGCGAGTCTTCCGAAAATAAGCTTGATCTTCCGGGCGCAGAATTCTGACAACGCGCGCAAACATCATTGGCGCAAGAGCCGGAAAAAGCGCCGACCCGACCCATGCGAGATAAAACGAGGCAGCCGCCCGTTCGCTTTCCGACGCTGTGAGCGGATGTTTCGGATACCGCTTTTCAAGATGGGCGATAATTGCAGCGCTATCGCAAATTACGTCGCCGTCGTCACTTAATATGGGCAGTTTTCCATAATCCGGAGCGGGATAATTGACCTTTTCAGTAAAGCCAAGGGCGACGGTCTGGAAGTCGAGCCGCTTATGGAGAAGTACGAATTTGGTCAGCCAACAGAAGGGGCCAAACCGTACATCTGTATCATTTGCACAAAGATCATAAAGTACAATGCTCAAGACCGCGGCCCCGTCGCCTTGGATTGCATGCGCGCCGACCTTAGCCTGGCGAAGTCTTCGCCCGCGTGATGCGACGACCGGGTCAAAGGACTGGCTGAAACCATCAAGAACCCTTTAGCGCGGGCGATTGTTTCATAAAATGCAAACTCCGCGGGTTCAACGTACCGCATCACCGGTGCGTGTTTGCGCGTTGGCTGCAAGTACTGTCCAATCGTGATGAAATCGACCCCTGCCGATCGCATGTCATCCATGACTTGCATGATTTCCTCGCGAGACTCCCCAAGTCCGACCATCAGGCCGGATTTCGTAAAAATAGCAGGATCAACTTCCTTCACTTTCTCCAAAAGGCGCAACGAGTGGAAATACCGAGCGCCGGGTCGAATCGATAGGTACAGCCGGGGGACGGTCTCGAGATTGTGATTAAAAACGTCGGGCTTTGATTGGATGACGATTTCGGCAGCGCCGTCCTTGCGCAGAAAGTCCGGAGTAAGGATTTCGATGCTCGTTTGCGGTACCCGCGCCCGGATGGCATTGACGACCGTCGCAAAATGGCGCGCCCCGCCGTCTCCCAGATCGTCCCGGTCAACCGACGTGATAACGACGTGCGCGAGGCCCATTTCGGCGACAGCCTCAGCAACTTTGGACGGCTCTTCAGGATCGAGCGCTGCCGGCAATCCGGTACGGACATTGCAAAATGCGCAGGCGCGCGTGCACACATCGCCCATGATCATCAGGGTTGCGTGCTTCTGCGCCCAACACTCGCCTATGTTCGGGCACGCAGCCTCTTCGCACACCGTGTGAAGGCCCTTGGAGCGCACAATCGCGCGCGTCTCGGCGTAGATGGCTGATGTTGGCGCTTTAACGCGGATCCATTCCGGTTTGCGCAACAGCGGGCTTTCCACGCGATTCGCCTTTTCGGGGTGTCGAACGGCGCCGGGCGAATTGGTGCGATCAATAAGTGTCGGCATGGCGGGGATGTAGCAGTCCAAGGCCTTAAATGTAAGACCGAGACCGGTTCATCAGCGCCGCAGTCGGCTGTCGCGTAAGACCAAAAAGGCGCGTCTGCTTGCCGCAACCGGAACGGCAAAAGGCCCTTCCGAAAAGGGGAGAGATTAAAGTCGGCGTTCGACCGCCTCGACGGTTTCGTCAAACGGGCGGTGGATGACCGCCCCATCGACAGGTTCGCCAAGTTCAAGATTGATCGCCTCCCAGGCGTCTATTGAGGTGATGCGTTTAGCTCCTGCCGGAGCCGCCGTAAGCTTGGAAGCCTCAGTAGAAAAGCGAACAACTTCTCGTGATACAGGCAAGCGCAACCAGCGCCAGACGCGGCGATCAAGTTCGCCGTCGAGATAAAGATCCCACCGCGGATCGTCCTCAGAGTTCTGCACCGAGAAAAACAAGGTCCGGAAGTCGCCGGCGTCGGCGAAGACAAGCACGCCGTTGTCATGCTCAAAATATCGAGGCGGGCGTTCCATATTAAGGAACGACGCCTCGCCGAACCCGCATCTGAGGTCGGCCTGCGCCCGGCGCTTGGCGATTGAACGGGTCTCGAACTCGGTGACTATGCTAGGCCATGAGGCGCGCCCCACGAGATAGAGTCCGCTGAACGCAACAAGACAGTAGCTAAGCGCCGTCTTTAGGAGCGGCTCCAAACCGCCCGCATAAAACGCGAAAGCCATGACGATCGGCGAGGTAAAGGCAAAAGTCGCCGCTAGGGGTCGCTTGAACCCGATGAGGTCGTCGCGCGCGAACTCCATGATATTGTCAACGAACGCCGCAGAGTTTTTCAGGCGGACTTCTACAGGCGATGGCAGGCTGACCCGGTCGGTCTTGATCATGGCGTCACCAAATGCATCGGCGGAGCTTACCGCCGCGTCGTATTATTACTTGGCCAGGTTGCGCCATGGTTGACCAAGCCGCGACGATTTTCAGCACATTGTCGCGATTGGTGGACTTAGCCTTGAGACGCTGGAACGGGCGCGGAGGTCGCTGGCTGATCGGATGCAACAAACGCCATCGACAAGGCTGCTATAAGAAACGTCGCGGCTCCGAACAAAAGCGCGTAGATCGCTTCTCCGCCAAGAAAGATCCGCACGATCGGCCCCATCACGCCCGCCACGGTGATCTGCGGCAGGACGATGAAAAAATTGAAGATCCCCATGTAAACGCCCATTTTCGTCGGCGGCAAAGCGCCGCAAAGGATCGCGTACGGCATCGTCAGGATTGATGCCCAAGCCATGCCTATCCCTACCATGGACAAAAGCAAAAAATTCGGGTCGCGGACAAGAAGATAGCCCGCCAGTCCAGCTGCGCCGCAACACAGATTGACTGCATGAATCGTACGCTGACCGATAGCCGCAGCGAGACGAGGCAAAATAAAACAGTAAAGCATGGCGACGCCGTTATAAACGGCGAACATCACGCCTACCCAATTGGCCCCTGCGCCAAATGCTTCAGAAGCGACGTCTGTTGAGCCGAAATGCCACGCGGCGACTGCGGGGGTTGAATAAACCCACATGATGAAGAGCCCGAACCACGAGAAAAACTGCACGACAGCGAGTTGACGCATCACGGTCGGCATCGTCATCAAATCGTCGAGTATTGACCCGAGAAAGTTATCGTCCTTTCCTGCCTTCTGGAGTTGCGACTTCAGGAGAAATCCCACGCCTAGAAAAATGATTGCCCCGGCCAAAATCAAAAGCTGCTTGTCGCCGCCTGTCTGAACCACCGCCGCAGCGCAAACGACACCGACGATCAAAGCGACTATGCCAGAACGTGAGAACGCTTCAGGCCTCGGTTTGGGGCGCTCACCGGCAGCGCGCGACGCGGGCAGGCTTTCAGCGCGAGCGAACTCTTCCAGCTGCGCTGGGCTGTATTCCCGCGTGGTGAAAACCGTCCAGAAAATCGCGGACGCCAGCGCGATCGCCCCTAGATAGAAGGAAAATTTAACCGCATCTGGGACAACACCTTCGGGGGCGGTATTTGCGACGCCGAAAACGTTCGTCAGGACATACGGCGCAACAGATGCGAGCAAAGCTCCGGCGCCGATGAAGACGCCCTGCATTGCAAACCCCCGCGTGCGCTGTTCTTTTGGCAGCATATCGCCGACAAATGCGCGAAACGGCTCCATCGCCACATTGATTGAAGCATCAAGAAGCCAGAAGGCCAGCACCGCAAACCATAGAACCGAGGCGTTCGGCAAAAGGATAAGCGCGAGCGCAGTTAAGATGGCGCCGACGACGAAATACGGTCGGCGTCGGCCATGGCGCGTCCATGTCCGGTCGCTGAAGTGGCCGATCAGAGGTTGCACCAAAAGCCCGGTCACCGGCCCTGCAATCCAAAGGATCGGGAGCGCCTCGATCGAGGCGCCAAGCGATTGAAAAATTCGGCTCACATTGGCGTTCTGGAGCGCAAAGCCGATCTGTATGCCGAAAAAGCCGAATGAAATATTCCAGATCGACCAAAAGCCTAGCCGCGGCTTCTCCATGCCTTCCCTCACCTATTAGCGGTTCTCAATACGACCGCTTTGCCGCAGTCTTTGACCAATGGGCCGGTTCTGTCGACCCTTCTTTGCGGGTTTTCAGTTAAGGGGCTTCCCTTGCTTGGGCGGGGGCCTATGGCTCTGGCGACGGCCAGGGGTTCCGTTTTGCCTCTCCACGCCCTATTTCAACAGGGTCACTTGGGTCGGCGAAAACAGACTGGACACGAAAATGACGGCAACGCTCGAAGCGGCAAGCGATTTCGGCATAAGGGTGTCTGACCGGGCCGTGGCCCGGATCAGCAAAATACTCGCTAAGGAACCGGCAGGCAGCATGCTCCGCGTAAGCGTAAATGGCGGCGGCTGTTCCGGGTTTCAGTACGAGTTCAATATCGACAGCGAGCAACGAGCGGACGACCTCGCGATTCGAAATGGCAACGTGACTGTCCTGATCGACCCGACCTCAGCAGACTGCATGCGCGGCTCGGTGATTGACTTTGCGGACGAGCTTATCGGCGCAGCGTTCCGGATCCAGAACCCACTTGCAACGGCGAGCTGCGGCTGCGGGACCAGCTTTTCCCTCTAACGAAATCTGCCAGACTGACGCCAACGCATCGGCAACAGCAGATGCTGGGAGGTCGCCGGATGAGCTTATCTGTTAGCGAGGCCGTCCGTCGGCGTAGATCGACACGAGCATTTCTTGATCGTCCCATTGATATGGCGATCATACGGTCGCTGTTGAGTGACGCTGGCCGGGCTCCCTCGGGCGGCAATTTACAGCCTTGGAAAATCCACGTTGTTTCCGGCGCAGCGCGCGACCGGCTCATTGAAGCGGTAAAAAAGGCCATCTCCGAAAATCCGTTTGCAGATGAAGCGGAGATCGCAATTTATCCAAAGGGCCTGACGGAGCCTTATCGCAGCCGCCGCTATGCGCTTGGCGAAGCGATGTACGAACTCCTCGGCATTCCGCGCGAAGACAAAATGGGCCGACTTGCTTGGCTGGCCCGGAATTTTGAATTCTTCGGCGCGCCTGTCGGCCTGTTCTTTTCACTCAATAAGCAGTTTGACAAAGGTCAATGGGCGCATCTTGGCATGTTGATGCAAACAATCGCGCTATTGGCCGAAGAACGCGGCTTGGCAAGCTGCATGCAGGAAGCTTGGGCGACGCGCGCTGCGACCGTTGCACGTTTCCTTAAACTGCCAGCTGATACGCAGCTCTATTGCGGAATGGCGCTTGGTTACGCCGATCCCGACGCAGCGGTTAATCGCCTTTCCTCAACCCGGGCGCCGCTTGAGGAATTTGTCGCGTTCGTTGACGAGTAATTGGCCATGCCGGCCTCAATAGAGATCTCAGTCGAAAAACAGATGCTGGTACCCATTCGCGCTGCATTTGATGTCGCCTGCGCTCCAGATTTCATCCGCGTGTTCCGGCGTGTCGGACCTGTGCCGGGCGTTCAGGCCGTTGAGGGCGAGAGCCTGCCTTGGGCAAGTGTAGGACAACAACGTCGCCTTCTGCTCGAGGATGGGACGTCAGTCGCCGAATCGCTTCTCAGCTTCGATCCGCCTAACAGTTATCGCTACAAGATTTCCGGCTTCGAAGGGTTGGCTGGCTCTCTCATCAAGGAGGCTTTGGGCGAATGGAGGTTTACGTCCGCCAACGGCGGAGAGTGCTCCGTGCAATGGGTCTATAGATTCTCGCCCCACGACAGATCCTGGCCACACAACGCAATCGCGCGTGGAGCACTCGCCGCATTTGCGCAGCTGCTCTGGCGAGCCTACATGCAAAAGGCGCTGACGTTGATGGCGCGCAAACTTGAGAACGACCCCAATACCGATTGAAGCGGATCGAAATGAAGATCGCCACATTCAACGTCAATTCCATCAACGCTCGCTTGCCTGCCGTGCTCGGATGGCTCGACCGCACATCGCCCAATGTGGCAGTTCTGCAGGAGCTGAAATGCGTTGACGAAAAGTTTCCGGCCGCCGAATTCGAGGATCGCGGATATAACGTCGCTGTACACGGACAAAAGACTTATAATGGCGTGGCGCTAATTTCGAAATACCCAATCGACGATGTACGCCGGGGCCTGCCGGGCGGTGCTGAGGACGAGCAAGCGCGGTATATTGAGGCAGTTGTGTCACCGCCCGACGGCAAGCCATTACGTGTCGGCGGCCTTTATGCGCCTAACGGAAACCCAGCGCCCGGCCCGAAATATGACTACAAGCTTGATTGGTTGACGCGGCTCCATCGCTACGCCAGCGATCTTTTGCGCCACGAGGAAGCCTTTGTGCTTGCGGGCGACTATAATGTCATCCCCGAGACGCGGGATGTGCATGATCCAGCTGCCTGGACGCGCGATGCGCTCTTTCTTCCTGACAGCCGCGCAGCATGGCGTCGGCTGCTGAACCTCGGCCTCTCCGATGGTCTGCGAGCTGTTGACCCAACCGGCGTGCATTACACTTTCTGGGATTATCAGGCCGGCGCGTGGGAAAAGGACGACGGCATTCGCATCGACCATTTCCTCCTGTCGCCGCAGGCCGCGGATCGACTGCGCAACGCCGGCGTTGACCGCGCTGAAAGGGGTCGAGAGAAACCATCCGACCATGTGCCGGTCTGGATTGAACTCGCGTGAAGTGGAGCCCCCAACAGGACGCAGCGTTGCAGGCAGTCTCTGCGTGGCTTAGGGCTGGAGACCGGCAGGTGTTCCGTCTGTTCGGCTATGCCGGTGCAGGCAAGACAACGCTCGCGCGCCATTTCGCTGAAGCCGCCGGGGGCGAGGTCGCTTTCGGGGCTTTTACAGGTAAAGCCGCTCACGTTATGCGCCAGCGCGGATGCGAGGGCGCAACGACGATCCACTCCCTGATCTATCGACCATCAAGCGGCGAAGAGGATGAAGGCGAGCTGGTGTTCGCCCTACGCCGCGACGCGCCCGCCTCCAAGGCGGACCTGATCGTTATAGATGAATGTTCCATGGTCGATGAAGACCTCGGTCGCGATCTGCTGTCGTTTCGCAAGCCTGTTCTCGTTCTCGGCGATCCAGCGCAACTCCCCCCCATCAAGGGTGGCGGATTTTTCACCGACGCCGAACCCGATTTCATGCTGACGGAAATTCACCGGCAGGCGGCTGACAATCCGATCATTCGACTTTCAATGGCGGTTCGGGAGGGTAAGTCGCAAACGGGCGATGGTGATCGCTGCCGCATCATTGACCGAAGCGAGGTCGATGCAGACGCCATCCTAGGATCGAGCCAGGTGCTTGTTGGCGTGAACCGAACGCGCAAGCGCTTCAATGACCGCATTCGCGACCTTAAAGGGCACATGAGCCCAACGCCCGAGGCTGGCGAGAAGCTCGTCTGTCTTCGGAACAACAAACAGAAGGGCCTGCTCAATGGCGGCATTTGGCAAGTCACGCTCGTGAAATCGCCGCGAGGAGATCGGTCCCGCATGGTGGTCGCGCCGGAAGATGGCGGAAAGCAGGTAAGCATTGCTGTCCCGCAGGCAATGTTCACCGACGGCGCTGAGGCCGTGCCCTGGACCCAGAAGCGCGGCGCGGACGAATTCGATTTTGGCTACGCGCTAACCGTCCACAAAGCGCAAGGATCCCAGTGGGATGACGTGGTGCTGTTCGACGAAAGCTACGCGTTTCGCGAACATCAGCAACGCTGGCTCTACACAGCGGTGACGCGCGCGTCGGAACGACTGACCATTGTACGTTAGAGATTGCGCCGCGCTATCCGCCGCTGCGCACATGATCGACCCGAAAGGCTCCATCAATCTTTCCATCAACCGGTCGGACAAGAATATCCATGAGATCGAAGAGCGCATCGAATTCCTTCAGGAGGTTTTCAATGCGCTTGGGATTGGCAAGCGGTGTGAACATGGAACCGATGCTCAGTCCCTCGTTGGCTTCGATCGCGGCGAAAAGCTGCCCTTCGGCGAACGCAGCGCGGAAATTCTTGCCGTCATAAAGCCGCTCAAGTTCGAGGAAACGCTCAAGTACGATTGGATCCAGAAGCGTGCGGGCTTCCACTTGGTCGGTAGACCACGCTTCGAAGCGGCGTTCGAATTCATTCGACGCCATCCCTACCCGCCTGAACTCCCGACCTGGCGACGCGAGCCCATTGAATACGCCAAGATCGCGCTTGACGACCGTCTTGCCTCGGAACTTCGTTGGGTAATTCAGAACCATAAGCTGTCCGGCGAAGACGGTACGCTGGCTGCGATTTTTTCCCGTTGAACGACGGACCATGCGAGCATGACAAATGGTAAAGCGCACGTTACCGCGTTCACCGACGATCTCACTTGAAAAATAGGTTTTATCGGCCTGCGGAGTCAAACCGAGTTCACGCATGACGGCTACATAAGGCGCTTGCGGGCGATCATTATAGGTAAGGCCGAGGCGTTCGCAGATGCGCGGCATTAAATCAGACGCGATTCCCCTTCGGGCTTGGCGAACAATAAAGGCGCCTACGGCAACGCCCGCAAATGCAAGGCCTTTGGCGGCTTCCGTACTGAACGCGCCCAGCGGCGAGGTCATCGCGATCACCAAAGCGAGCATGCCGAGCGAACCGGCGAACACACCGCCGTTGAACAGGGCGGCGCGGCGCGTCACCTCATGCTGCGCCAGCAACGGGGCCAGTTCAGAAACGTAGAACGCCTCGAAGCCTGAAAACTCCGGACGCTGCAAGTGTGAAACAGAAGCCATAACGAAGGAATATTCCAAAACACTTTGGAAATACCTAACGAATCCTGAAGGCTCGAGGGCGGGCGTTTACACGGTACACGCAGAATTAACTGAACCGCCGCAATCATCATGATCGGGATAAACCGCAGAACCGGGACAATCCAAGTGCAGGAGTTGATCGCGCCAAAAGGCGCAGCCGCCAAGATATCGCCCGGCGCTGCCGAAAGCGCGGAGGATCGCTTCCTGCTCCGGCAGGTCGAAGAGCTGCGCAACCAGCTGCCCCCCTTCTATCTTGGTATGGCGATCTGTTCGCTGATCATCGCAGGAATGTTCGTCGAGCGATTGCCGGTTAGCGTTGTAGTCTTTGAAGGACTATTCCTGTTATTTGCCGGGTATCGCGCCATCAAATGGCTGCGCGTCGATCCTGAGTCCGCCACGATCCCGGAATTACGCGCGGAGGTGCAGCGAACCGATGCGCTCGCCGGCGTGCTCGGCATCTACTGCACGCTATTCGTATTCCGGATGAACACAATCGCTACGCCGGATCAGCAGGTAGCGCTGATGCTGTGGGC
The DNA here is from genome assembly GCA_041747095.1 of Parvularculaceae bacterium. GTDB lineage: Bacteria > Pseudomonadota > Alphaproteobacteria > Caulobacterales > Parvularculaceae > Amphiplicatus. The sequence continues at coordinate 4,777 of JBGTFV010000110.1, read as the reverse complement.
GGCGTTTTGTGGCATCGGCGGGGGCATGTCGCTCGCCGTTTTGAAGCGGGCATGCAGGGCCGCACTTATTCTCGCTATCGCGCCATTCACATTCTATCTGCTGCTTACCGGAGAGCCCAGCATCAAGGCGCTTGCTGCGATGATCCTGCTTTCCATCCCGCTCGGCCTTCGCCAATACAACCGAATGGCGGACATCGTCTTTGATCTGACAGCGGCTCAGACGGTATCGGAAATCAGCCGCGAGCGCGCCCGCCAAACGCTTAGAACCTTCATTGAAACGGCTTCGGATTGGGCGTGGGAGCGCGATGAAGACGGTCTCCTGACCTACATCTCGCCTGATATCGAGAAATTCCTGAGGGCGTCAAGCGGGGCGCTTCTTTGGCGCCCGACGCAAGCCTTTGATGATCTGGAGGGCATGGCTGCCGTTGAGGGGCTAGATGCAGTCACCGATGCACTGCGACAGCGCGCACCATTCCGAAATCTGATCCTGAAGTTTACCTCCGATGACGGCGAAGAACGCTATATGGCGACAAGCGGCCAGCCTCGGTACGCCGAAGACGGACGTTTCATGGGGCATGTCGGATGGGCGTCGGACATAACCGACCGGATCGCAAGCCGGAGGGCCCTCGAAGAGGCCAACCAACGGCTCGAACAGGACGTTAGCGCAAGAACAAAAGCGCTCGAGACAAGAACGGCGCTACTTAACGAGGTTATTGAATCGATGGCCGACGGCCTCGTCGTCTTCGATGAAGACTATCGCATAGTAGCCGCGAACGCCAAAGCAGCCGAAATTTCCGGACTAAGACCGTCCGTCTGGGCGGTTGGCAACGACATTCGGCCCGTGCTCGAAACAGGCGTACGGCATGGGCTCTACGAATATGACAGCATTGAAGCGTATTTCACGGACATGCGCGCAAAACTCAACGCAACGGGCACTTTCCGCGCGCTGAGGCGTCAGAAGGACCTGCGGATTATCGAGGAAAACGTCCGCCCACGTCCCCACGGCGGCTATGTCGTGACGTATTCAGACATCTCAGACCTTAAAAACCGTCAGGAAACGCTTGAATATTTGTCGGTCGAATTGACCGCAGCAAAAGACGCTGCCGAAGCGGCAAATCGCGCCAAATCAGAATTCCTGGCGAACATGAGTCATGAAATCCGTACGCCGCTAAACGGCGTCATCGGCATGGCCTCGCTACTTCTCGATACGCACTTGAACGCGCGCCAGAAGGAAATGGCGAGCGTCATTGTCAAGTCAGGCGACAATTTGCTGACGATCATCAACGACATTCTCGACTTCTCGCGTCTTGAAGCCGGAAAGATGCGGATTGCCGCCGATCCGTTCGATCTGCGCGAAATCGTCGATGATGTCGCGGTGTTACTTGCGCCGAGCATATTCGACAAGGGTCTTGAGTTTACGTTGAAGTACGATCCGACGCTCGGACAGAAGTTCATTGGCGACTCGGGACGCTTGCGCCAGGCCATCACTAATCTGGTTGGTAATGCCGTCAAGTTCACTGAAGCCGGTCGCATATCGCTGAACGTGAAAGGACGACGCCGAGGGGCCTTTGCGGATATCGAGATTTTAGTCGAGGATACAGGCTGCGGCATTCCTGGCGCGAAGCTCGACGTCATCTTCAATGCGTTCGAGCAGGTAGACGGATCGTCCGCACGCCACCATGACGGCGCAGGGCTTGGCCTTGCAATTACGCGCCGACTCGTTGAGGCAATGAACGGAACAATCTGCGCTGAGAGCGAACTGGGCGAAGGCTCGACGTTCCGCATACAGCTACCTTTAGCTATTGATGTCAGCGCTGATGATTCTAAAGAACTTGCGCCTGTAATTCCTGCGATTGCGGGACGGCCGATTCGCGCGCTGGTCGTTGATGACAACCGCGTCAACCGAGAGATCCTAATCGAGCAACTCACAGGCTGGTCGATGGCGACACAGGCATTCGCTTCCCCGTCAGAAGCGCTGCGCGCGGCGCGCCAAGCAGCATCGGTCGGCGCACCGTTTGACCTTGCAATTCTCGATTTCCAGATGCCAGGTACTGACGGCCTTGAGCTTGGCCGCCGCTTCCGCGACGACCGCGCGCTCGCCAACACGCCGCTCATCATGTTGACCTCGGCTGCGTGGCAGGGTCAGCACAGCCCGGAGATTGATGCCGTATTCGACGCCTGCCTGACGAAGCCTGCGCGAGCCGCTGCATTGCTTGACGCCATTACCAATGCAATGCGTGAACGGGCGAGCGAGCAGATCAGGATCGCCGCAGAAGCGATGACTTCCGCCGATCCATCGCCGCCGCAAGATACTGTCGTCCCCGAAACCAGCGCGCTTCGCGTACTTGTAGCTGAAGATAACATTGTCAATCAGATGGTCATCCGGTCAATGCTTGAAGGCCTTGGCTGCGCCGTTGAGATTGCCGAAAATGGAGAGGCCGCTTGCGCTCTCTTTGCGCAAGAGTCGTTCGATATCATTCTGATGGATATCTCGATGCCAGGCATGGACGGCCTCGAGGCCACTCGTCACATTCGCCAAAGCGAACAGGCCGCATCAGGACGCATACCGATTATTGGCGTGACGGCGCACGCCATGGCGGACGACCGCGATCGGTGCCTGAAGGCTGGCATGGACGACTATCTCGCCAAACCGGTGAAGCAAGATTTACTCCGCTTACTGATTGAAAAGTGGAAGCCCGGCGCATTGCCGCAAACGAACGTTGCCAGGTCTGCCTAAATCGACGCCCTCAACTGGCCGCTGCCTCCAGCGTCGCTGGAGGCGTATCCGCCTCGCTCGCCTGTTCTGTTTGACGACGCCAAAGGCTGGCATAGAGCCCGCCGAGCGCCAGCAATTCTTCATGTCGCCCCTGTTCTGCGATCCGCCCGCGATCAAGCACGAGAATGAGATCAGCGGCTGCAATCGTTGACAGGCGGTGCGCGATGGCGATGGTTGTCCGGCCTCGGGCGGCCTCGGCGAGCGCTCCTTGCACCTCCTTTTCGGTTTCCGAATCGAGCGACGATGTGGCCTCGTCAAGAACGAGAATGGCCGGATTCTGAAGGATGGCGCGCGCGACGCCAACCCGCTGTTTTTCTCCGCCGGAGAGTTTCAGGCCGCGTTCGCCAACTTTGGTATCGAGACCTCTGGGGAGCGAGGAAATGAATGGCAGTAGCTGGGCCTGCGCTGCAGCCTGCATGATTTCTTCGTCGGTCGCGTTGGGCCGGGCGTAGGCCAGATTGAAGCGCAGCGTATCGTTGAACAGCACCACTTCCTGCGGAACGAGGCCCAATGCGCCGCGCAGCGAGCTTTGCGTCAGTCCGCGAATATCCTGCCCATCAATAAGGATGCGTCCGCTCGCCGGGTCATAGAACCGGAACAGGAGTTTCAGGATTGTCGATTTGCCGGCGCCGCTCGGACCTGCGAGCCCCACGAACGAGCCCGCCGGGACCGTGAAGCTGACGCGGTCGAGCCCGGCGCTGCGCCCTTCGTGCAGGAACGCGACTTTTTCAAACCGTATCTCGCCGCCCTTTGGCTCCAGCGTTCGGGCATCGGGCGCATCCTCTATCTCAGGCTTGCGGTCGAGCAGATCGAACAGCTTTTCAATGTCCACGGCGCCTTGTTTGATCTCGCGCCAGGCAAAACCGAGGATGTTCAGCGGACGATAGATGTTGGTCAGCATCAGGATGACGGCGGTAATGTCGCCCGGCTTGAGGCTGCCGCCCGCAACAGCAAACCCCGCGATCAACGCCGACGCCAAAAGCCCCGCGGTCATGATGAATTCCTGCGCGGCGTTCAACAGGCTGAGCGATTGCATCTGCCGGACATATTGATCGTTATAGGCTTGCATCGCGCGGTCATAGCGCGTCGCTTCCCGGCTCTCCGCCGCAAACGCCTTGACCGTTTCGAAATTCGTCAGCGTATCAAGCGAAATCGCCCGGAGCTCGGTGTCGGCCTCGTTCATCACGCGCCGCTGGGCGTTGCGCCATTCAGTGATCAGCACGGTAATCCAGATGTACGCGAGCACCGTCACGATCGCCGCCACCGCCAGCTGCCAGGAATAAATCGCGGCGATCACCACAGCGGCGAGGACGAGTTCAATCAGCGTCGGCCCGATGTTGAAGGCCAGAAAACGCAGCATGAACTCAACGGCGCCAGCCCCGCGCTCAATCACGCGGTTGAGCGCGCCGGCGCGTCGCGTCAGGTGAAACTGCAAAGGCTGGGCCTGCGCATGGGCGAACGCCTCGACGGCGACAAGGCGGTTGGCGTCTTGCGTGACGCGCGTGAAGAAAGCGTCGCGCGCCTGCGGCAGGCCGTTCGAGAGAAACCGCGCCAGCGCGAACAGCAAGAAAAACATGACGAATGACGGGGCCACGCTTGCGACCGTCTCGCCGGCAGCGACCGCATTGATGCCGGCGCCCATCCAGACGGGCGCGGCGACGGCGAAAAGTTTCGAGACGATGGTGATGGCGAACGCCGCCGCCATCCGCAATCGCCAGCGCGACATTTCTGGCCGCCACAAAATGCTCGCCATGCGCGCCAACGCACCGCGGAAATTCTGCGGGCTGCTGACAGTCTCCTCTTGCATGGGCGGCGTCATGGGGTGGTTCCGTACCGTCGTTGTCGCATCTGGCGGACCGCGGGCGCTATTTCAAGTCGCCGCGGATCAGCTTCATCACGCCAGAGAAATCGAGATCGTCCCGACCCGCCGCCTCCATCAGGGCGTAGAGCGCTTCGGCCTGCGCGCCGAGCGGCGTTGCAGCGCGCGCGGAATGTGCGGCC
>JBGTFV010000109.1:0-5160 GCA_041747095.1 Parvularculaceae bacterium | reverse complement strand
GCCGCGGCACACGCCAGCCTCCCTGCGTCGCCTTTACCGGACGCGCGCGCGGGAGATTTTCCCGCTGCGTTTTTGGGGGCGTTTGCCGATCTTCGGGCGCTTGCGCCAGTTTTTCGGCCCGCTTTATTCCCCGGAACCGCTGGTTTCGATCCTTGGCGAGGAGCTGGGGCCGCAGCAATTCGCGGGGCTTCGCCGTAACCTTTTTATCAGCGCCTATTCCATCGACCCGCGCGAGGCGGCATTTTTCAGAGGAGGTCCCGATTACAAGGCTTGCGTCGACAAGCCGGATATCGGCCCTTATGTCGGCCGCATCTCAAGCGCCGTCAGCGTCAACGACGCGGTGATCGGCTCCGCCGCCGCGCCGACCTTCTTCCCGCCCCGCCGCATTGTCGATCACGACATGGGCGCCGGCTGGACGCTGATCGACGGCGGGGTGTTCCTGAACGACCCGGCGCTCGCCGCCTTCGCCGAAGCCGCGACCCTGTTCCCGGATGACGATATCCGCGTCGTTTCGATCGGCACGGGACGTCTCATTGACGTTTATCCGTTCGAGGCCGCGCGCGGCTGGGGTTTCTTTGAATGGCTGTCGCCGGTCGGCCGATTTCGCACGCCGCTGTTGTCGGCGATGTCGGACGGACAGTCGCGCGCGGTTAACGACCAACTGGAGAAACTGCTTGGCCCGCGTTACGACCGCTTTGATTATGACCTCGCCAAAGGCTTCGGATCGCCCAATCTCGACGACGCCTCGAAGCGCAATCTAAAACAACTAGAGGAGGGCGCAAGCCGCATGGCGATCATGATGCGCACTCGCCTGCTCGCGCTCGCCGAGGCGATCGGGTAGAGCGAACAGCGCGGCGCACAATACCTGTAATTTCATTCGGCGACGTCGTGTCGCAAATGCCCCCAAGTAAACTCAAGGATAGCGTATCTGGGCATAGCGTGCCTAGAGATAACGTAAGCATGTAGGGCGAGGGGTGCAGGCATGAACCGACGTCGTTTTCTCGCGGGCTTGTCCGCGTTGCCACTAATTTCGCATCGTGCTGGGGCGACCGCCGCTACACCGGTTGCTTCCGCAAGTGATGACGTCGACGTGGTCCGCGCGGCAATGGCGATTCACCCCGGGCTAAACCGCTATCTGTCGCCGCAACAGGCCGCTGCGCATCTGGCGCTTTTCGAACGCGAATATTTCGCCGCCGCCGACGAAGGGTCCTATGAGCAGCGATACCTGGCGCTATCGCGATTTCTCACCAAGCTGCAATGCTGTCACAGCTATCCCAACTTTTTCAATCAGACCGAAGCGTCTGTAATGGCGCTTTTCGACCGGCAAACCCGACTGCCTTTCGATTTCGAGTGGATCGGCCGAGAGATGATCGTGACGGCCGACTATAGCGGCACAGGCGAATTGTCGCTTGGAACGCAGGTTACAACAGTAAACGGCCAGTCGGCGGGGGCGATGCTCGATAGGCTGATGCCCTATACCCGCGCCGACGGCGGCAACGATGGGAAGCGGCGCTCATTGCTTAGTGTGCGCGGTGCCGCGTCCATCGAGTATTTCGACGTCTTCCAAGGATTGTTGCTGCCTCCAAAGGGCGCTTCACACAAGTTGAAAATTATCCGGCCAGATGGGCGTCACGCGCGCGTTGAGGTTCCCGCTATTGGTCTTTCCGCCCGCCAAGCGACCATGTCGCGAGGCCGAGAGGACAGCGACGAGGCGCGGTGGACCTATACCCTTCGACCCGACGGCATCGCCATGCTCGATATGCCGGGTTGGGCCATGTGGAACTCCAGGTGGGATTGGCGAACGTGGCTATCGGAACGCTTGGATCATGCCGCTTCGACGCGCGGGCTCATTATCGATCTGCGCCGCAACGAGGGCGGCGACGATTGCGGGGATCCCATCCTTGCGCGTCTGATTGATCGCGATTTGTCAGGTTGGTCCTTTGAGTCGCGAGTCCGTTTTCGTGAGGTTCCACCTGAACTCGCGCCGCATGTTTCCACGTGGGATGATCGCTTTCTCAAGATTGGTGTGGGCGGGTCCGACCTCGGCGACGGCTGGATCAAGCTGCCGGACCGTCAGAATCCGCAACCCATCCGACCCGACGCCAAACGGCTAAACATCCCCGTCGCCGCATTGATTGGACCGGCGAACAGCTCGGCCACTTTTGGCTTTATAAACGCAGCGCGCGCAAGCGGACGCATTAGGTTGTTCGGAGAACAGACGGGCGGCAACCAACGCGGCATCAATGGGGGAGCCTTCTTTTTCACCAAGCTACCGGCAAGCAGCATCGAATTCGACTTGCCGCTGATAGGCTACTTTCCCACCGAACCGAAGCCTGACGCCGGGATAACGCCGGATGTCATCATTCCTGCGACAGCCGCCTCCATCGCTTGTGGCGCAGATCCCGTTGTCGAAGCCGCTGTCGCTTGGATGCAGGCGACGTGATGCTCGTATCCAGCAGCGCAATCTGAAGCGGCTTGAGGAATGCGCATCACGCTCGCTGAAGCGGCAGGGTAGCCGCGATAACGAATGAACCGACGGGCGACCGACGATTAGGGCCCCTCCGGGCAGTTGTCCGGGCGCTTGCCGCCGAAAAGATCGCGCAGGCCCTTTTTCGGGCGCGCGGCGGGCAGCTTTTCGAGACAATCCGTCCACGCATAATCGGCCTGCATAATGATGTCGGGAAGCTGGGCGTTGAACTTGCCGTTCACGTCGGCGCTGTAATTCAGATAGAGAACCCCAGGGCTTTCAAGCGTGTACGTCGTTTTGTCGACGAGTTGCCGCGTTTCCGGATCGACGATTGAAAAAGAGGCGGGATCAACGGTCAGCTTCTTATGGCTCGCGACTGCGAAGGCGCAATGTCCATCATAGGCCGGCGCAAAACGCTCCGGGTTTGCGATGAAAAGATCGCGATTTTCCGCCGACGCGAACCAGAACGGCGCGCCATTGTGGTTAGCGGTGAAGTCGGCCGACCCTTGGGTCGCCGTGAACGTCTGGTGATAAGCGACGACGTCATAGCCGAAATTGGCGACGCCTTCTCCATCAACGAATTGCGGACCCGCCAGCGCGACCGTCGGCAGCGCGAGCGCCACGCCCGCCCCCGTCAGCGCGCCAACGAAAAGGCGGTGAAATGTCGAATGTTGCGGTTTCATGCGGCGCGCCTCCCCCAAGCTTTCGGGAGAGAATTACCACACTAGGCAAATTGTCAAATTCAGTTTTCCGTGACTGGCGCCGCCAGGACACTGCTCACAAAGACTGGGCCCGCCAGCACCAAGATCGCTAGCGCCAAGATCGCCAGCCCCAGCGGTCAGACCGCCGCCGGCGCTGATTCTGACGCCTCGAGGCTCCGGCGCGCCATCAGCGCATCGAAATTCGCCCAGACGCCCGCCTCGCCATGCCACTCGCCTTTCGTCGCGGCCTTGGAATATTCCGTCGCCCGCGCCTCAAAGAAGTTCGCATGCTCGACGCCGTTGAGGATCTCGGCGAGCCACGGAAGCGGGTGCTTTTCAATGCCATAGATCTTCGGCAGTCCAAGCTGGCCGAGGCGCCAATCGGCGATGTAGCGGATATAGCTCTTGATGTCGGCGGCGGTCATGCCCTCGACCGGGCCCATTTCGAAGGCAAGGTCGATGAACTTGTCTTCGAGTCCAACGACCGTGCGGCAGCACTCGACGATATCGTCGGCGACGGCCTTCGTCACGCAGCCCGTCTCGCGCGCAAAGGCGTGATAGAGCTTGATCATGCCTTCGCAGTGGAGGCTCTCGTCGCGCACCGACCAGGAGACGATCTGGCCCATGCCCTTCATCTTGTTGAAGCGCGGGAAATTCATCAGCATGGCGAACGACGCGAACAGTTGCAGGCCTTCGGTGAAGGCGCCGAACATGGCGAGCGTGCGGGCGATGTCTTCGTTCGACTCAACGCCGAAGCGCTGCATGAAGTCATGCTTGTCGCGCATCGCCTGATATTCGAGGAACGCGGAGAATTCCGACTCCGGCATGCCGATCGTTTCCAGCAACAGCGCATAGGCCGCCACATGGATCGTCTCCATGTTGGAGAACGCCGACAGCATCATCTTCACCTCTGTGGGTTTGAAGACGCGCGCGTAGCGCTCCATGTAATTGTCGTTCACCTCGATATCGGACTGGGTGAAGAAGCGGAAGATCTGCGTCAGGAGGTTGCGCTCCGCGTCGGAGAGTTTGTTCGCCCAGTCCTTGCAGTCCTCGCCGAGCGGAACCTCTTCCGGCATCCAGTGGACCTGTTGCTGGCGCTTCCAGAAATCATGCGCCCACGGATAACGGAACGGCTTGTAGGCGTGCGACGCCGTCAACAGGCCGGGGCGGACGATGTCCTGCCGGGCGGAGGCAGTCGCTGTCAGGGCGGTCGCGGTCACATCGAGCATCGGACGGGCCTTCTTCTTGTTGTTGTTGAACTCATTCGGCGCGGCGACGGAGCGGCGGGAGGGGATTTACACTGCGCCAACACAACCTTCGAGAAACACTATATATGGTTAGCGCCGCACGCAACGGCCCAACTGGTAGTGGGGAAAATTGCCGCGCCCTCCCCCTCGCAGCGGCCAGTGCGGCGCCGCCTCTCGCCGCCCGCGATCATTCCTGATAGGCCGCTCTGCACTCGCATTCACGGCAAACCTCGGAGCGTTCGCCCATGCTGACCATCGAAAAAACCGCAATTGAGGGCGTTCTCATCATCACGCCGAGGCGTTTTGCCGACGCGCGGGGCCATTTCGCCGAGACATACAACGCCCGCCGCTGGCGCGAGCACGGGATCGACCTCGATTTCGTGCAGGACAACCAATCCCTGTCGGTCGAGGCCGGCACCGTTCGCGGCCTGCATTATCAGGCGCCGCCCCATGCGCAGGCAAAGCTGGTGCGGGCGGTCACGGGCGCTGTCGTCGACGTAGCGGTGGATGTGCGGACCGGCTCGCCGACCTTCGGCCGGCACGTGCGGGTCGAGTTGTCGGCGGCGAACGGACGCCAGCTCCTCGTTCCGGCGGGCTTTCTCCACGGCTTTGCGACGCTCGAGCCGATGACCGAGATCGCCTACAAGGTGACCGATTTCTATTCCGCCGCCCATGACGGCGCGGTGCGCTGGAACTCACCGGCGCTCGAGATCGACTGGGGCGTCGACCCGGGCCGCGCCGTGCT
>JBGTFV010000108.1:0-2113 GCA_041747095.1 Parvularculaceae bacterium | reverse complement strand
CGCCAGGTCGTCGTGCCGCGCCCGGATATCGAGGGCCGGGAGAAGATCCTCGCCGTGCACATGAAGAGGATTCCGCTCGCCCCCGATGTCGACAGCCGCACGATCGCGCGCGGCACGCCTGGTTTTTCTGGGGCCGATCTTGCCAATCTGGTCAATGAAGCCGCCCTGCTCGCCGCACGACGCGCCAAGCGTCTCGTTTCTATGAAGGATTTCGAAGACGCCAAGGACAAGGTCCTGATGGGCGCCGAGCGTCGCTCGATGGTGATGACTGAGGACGAGAAAATGCTGACCGCCTATCACGAGGCCGGTCACGCCATTGTCGGCCTGACGATGCCGGGCTCTGATCCCGTGCATAAAGCGACGATCATCCCGCGAGGCCGTGCGCTCGGCATGGTTCAATACCTGCCCGAACGCGACAAGCTGTCGTTCAACCTCGAACAGATGAAAGCCCGCCTCGCGATGGCGATGGGCGGACGCGTTGCGGAAGAGCTGAAATTCGGCAAGGAGAAAGTGACCTCCGGCGCCTCTTCCGACATCGAACAGGCGACGAAAATCGCTCGCGCGATGGTGACGCAATACGGCTTGTCGGAAAAACTCGGGCCCATCGCCTACGCCGAAGACGAGGGCGAGGTTTTCCTCGGCCAGTCGATTGCCCGCACCAAAGCGATCTCCACCGATACGGCGAAGCTCATCGAGGACGAGATCAAGCGCTTCGTCATGGAAGGCTACGACAAGGCGCGTGAAATTCTCACCGCGCGGAACGCCGAATGGGAAGCGCTGGCGACGGCGCTGCTCGAATACGAAACGCTGACGGGCGAGGACATTAACCGGCTCTTGCGCGGTGAAAAAATCATCCGTGAAGACCCCGCGGACAGCGCCCAGGCGCCGCCGCCCTCGTCGGTACCCTCCGCCGGGGAACCTTCCCGCAAAGGGCCTGAAGGCGGTCTAAACCCAAGTCCCGCCAGCGCTTGAGGGCGCAGCGAAAGCAGGCGCCGGCTAACACGTTAATCCCGCGGGTCGGCATCGACCCGCGGGATTTTTTGTTACTGCAATGCGAATGGCGATCCGCGCGCGAACCGCGGCTAATCCTGACGCACGGCAACGCGAGAGTTCTGCGCGTGCAGGGCCGAAAGGCGGGCATCGCCGATTTGCTGTAGAAGCGAAGCCGTCAGTTCTTTTTTGCACACTTGCAGTTCACGCATGTCATGGACCTTGCCGGTCCGGTAACGGTTGCACGTCCGATCGACTGACCGCTTGAGTTGTTTAAATGTTTCAACCCGGCCTTCATGCGTTGATAACGCTGCCGGGCGGTATTCAAGCGTCGCCGTTTCAGTGTGCGGCAGGGCGCTTCCCGCAATTGCGGGCGCGGCGGCGAAAAAGGCTGCAGCGGCGCAGGCAAAAACAAACGGGCGGGTGACGGCGGCGGTTTTGGCTGTATGCGTCATGTTTCTCTCCTTTTGAAATGATCGCAAGCGCCAATGAAGCCTAAATCGGGTCCCTTGACCTGATCGCGAACCGATGCCCGCCTGATGGTTTTCCGACGAACTGGGCGGCGCGTGAACGAGTTCACGCCGAAGCGTGATATCCGCCAGACGAACCGAATGCGGCGGTGTAGAACCCGTCTGCGAAACGTTATAAGCTCTTTTCGAACAGGCGAGAGATCGGTATGCGCGACATGGTTGCCGACCATCTTTCAGATACGACGTTTTCCGTCGGCGATTATGTCGTTGAGCCTAGCCGGAATATTATTCGTCACCGTACGGCTGATCTAAGCGGCGAAATCAGTCCGCAAGAGATTCACCTCGAGCCAAAGATCATGGACGTCCTCTGCGCGCTGGCGGAAAGGCGCGGCGATGTTGTTCCGCGCACCGAGTTGATTGATCGGGTCTGGGGCGTGCGTTACGGCGGAGATGAAAGCCTGACCCGCGCGATCAGTATCCTGCGCAAGAAATTCTCCGACTGCACAAAAGACGCTTACATCGAAACCGTTCCCAAGCGCGGTTATCGGCTTATTGCGCCGGTACATCCCGTTTCTATTGATTCATACCCGCTGACTGCGCTTCAGGCCCCGCCGGGGCCGCCGCACTTGACGGACGCGGCGCCGCCGATCGCC
>JBGTFV010000107.1:0-53519 GCA_041747095.1 Parvularculaceae bacterium | reverse complement strand
GATCCGCCGCTGACGTAAAGGAAGCGGCGGCTGCCGCCATCGCCTCGCCGCGGCCTTCAGCGCCGCCCACGCTCGCCATCGCTCAAATTCTGAGCGAGACGAAACCTTCGTCCGCCCGCCAGGTTGCTGAACAAATTCGGGGCTATAACGACGAGGCTGCCGGTCTTCTGAAAAGCTGGATCAGGCAGTCGTGATGAACGCGCGCGCCATCGTTCGGATGAATGACCTGACCGGGCCTGAGCGGGCGGCCGTGATCATGCTGGCGCTCGGCGAAGACGCCAGCCGCCCGCTCTGGGCCTCGCTCGATGAAGACGAGCTGCGCGAAGTAACGCTCGCCATGTCTTCGCTCGGTTCGGTTTCGGCAGATGTCGTCGAAGAGCTTCTCGCCGAGTTCGTCGGCAATCTGTCCGCCACTGGATCGATCATGGGAACGGCGGCCTACACCCAGAGGTTTCTGCGCAAGGTTCTGCCGTCCGACAAGGCGAACCTCGTCCTTGAAGACATCAAGGGACCCGCCGGCAAAACCATGTGGGACAAACTCGCCAATGTGAATGAGCGCGTGCTGGCCGGCTATCTCAAGGGAGAACATCCCCAGACAGTCGCAGTCATCCTGTCTCGGGTTCGCGCTGAGCACGCTGCAAAAGTAATTGCGGCGCTGCCCGATCTCTTCGCCGAGGAAGTGATCGGTCGCATGCTGACATTGGGGCCAGTGCAGAAGGATGTGCTTGACCAGATTGAGCAGACGTTGCGCACCGAGTTCATCACGGCGTTATCGCGGGGCGAGGACCGTGATCCCTACCAGTCCATGGCGGAGATCTTCAATAATTTCGACCGGCCTGCCGAGCGGCGTTTCCTCGAAGCGCTCGAAATGAAGAACCCTGCCGCCGCCGATCGTATTCGTGCGCTGATGTTCGTTTTTGAGGATCTGCTTCTTCTCGGCGCGCAAGACGTACAGAAACTCCTCCGCGTTGTCGACAAAGGCATGCTCGCCGTCGCATTGAAAGGCGCCAGACCAGAGGTTGCCGATCATTTCTATCGCAACATGTCCGAACGGGCCGCGACCATTCTGAAGGACGATATCGATATCCTCGGCCCCTTGCGCCTGCGCGAGGTTGATATGGCTCAGCAGCGGATCGTCGAGCTCGCCAAGCGCCTTTCGGACGACGGCGAGATCGTATTGAGCAAATCGCAAAGCGAAGAGCTGGTGTACTGACATGGCGCGCCCGCAAACGAAGCCCTTTGCATTTCCCGACCTAAACGCTGCAGCGCCTGTAGCGCCGGCTGCTGCGCCCGCCGCCGCCTCGGTCCTCGCAGAGATCGAGGCCGCACGCGCGCAAGGCGTCATTGAGGGACGAAAACTGGCGATGGAAACAATCGCCGCTGACGAAGCCGCCGCGCTTGCGCGCATTGCCGACGCCTGCGCATCCCTAACAAACCAATCGCGCGCTCTGGGCGAAACGAAAGCGGAGATTAGCGCTCAGTGTGCCGTTTTTCTGGAATCCTTTGCGATCAATCTCGCCGCCAGTCGCGAGGTCAAGCTCGCAATGAACCTTATTGAGCGCCTTCTTTTGTCTCCCAGCAATCGCAAACCCGCAACGCTTCATCTCAGCGCAAAGAACTTTTCGCGCCTGAGCGCCAGCCTGGAAACGCGACTGATCGACACTGGACTGGCCGACATCGTCACCCTCACGCCAGACAAGGCGCTTCGCGCTGGCGAATGCCGCCTTGTCTGGCATGACGGTCAAGCGCGCTGCACCTCGGCGGAAATCACCGCCGCCGTCGCTAAAATATTTCCCAAAACGCCGCATTCCACGGAGAAGCACCAGTGAGTGACCCAGCAGCCGCCGATTCGGATATCGATTTCCTTCCCGAGCTCGCATCAACCCAAGGGGATGCGCAAGCGCCATCAATGAACGATCCGGGACTTTTGAAAAGTATCTATGACATCCCGATAAAAGTAACGGCAGTCCTTGGAAAAACCCGGCTGCCGATTTCTTCGCTGATGAAGCTGGGGCCTGGATCAGTGATTGAGCTAGATCGCAAGGTTGGCGAACCGATTGATCTTTACGTCAACGATCGCCTCATTGGCCGGGGCGAACTCGTAATGATGGATGGCGAGCTCGGCGTCACGATGACCGAAATCGTCAAGGAACGCGAAGTCTAGCACAGGATTTTCACGTCATGCGGTTACTCATTGTCGGCGGATACTCCGGTCAATTGTCGGCAGCGGCGCGCATCGCGATGGATCGCGGCGCGCGCGTCGCATTCACACCCGATGTTGAGCCAGCGATGAACGCGCTGCGCAAGGGTGAAGGCGCTGACCTCATAATGATCGACGTTCGATTGAACATCGCCGCGTTGATCTCTGCGCTGACCGCTGAACGCATCGCCATCCCCGTCGTCGCTTGCGGCGTAAAATCAGACGCGGACGCAGCCGTGGCGGCGATACGCGCAGGCGCGCGCGAATACATTCCGCTGCCGCCGGACGCTGAACTCATTGCAGCGGTGCTTGAAGCAGTCGCCGAAGAGAGCAATGACATGATCGCGGCTGATCCCGCGATGAAACGCGTCATCGAGCTTGCTGACCAGGTAGCGGCGTCGGAAGCATCAATCCTCATCACTGGCGAGTCCGGCGTCGGTAAGGAAGTGATCGCGCGATATTTGCACCGCAAGTCGCGGCGCGCCGATCGGCCCTTTATCTCTATCAATTGCGCCGCGATTCCGGAAAATCTGTTGGAGTCGGAATTATTCGGCCACGAGAAAGGCGCGTTTACAGGCGCCGTATCACGCCGGATCGGCAAGTTTGAGGAAGCGGACGGTGGGACGCTTCTACTCGACGAAATCTCGGAGATGGATATCCGTCTGCAGGCGAAATTGCTCCGCGCGCTGCAAGAGCGCGTGATCGATCGTGTCGGCGGCGGCAAACCAGTAAAGGTCGACATCCGAGTTATCGCCACTTCAAATCGCGACCTCGTTGCGGAAACGCGCAAGGGCGCATTCCGCGAAGACCTGTTCTTTCGCTTGAATGTGGTCAATCTGGATGTGCCGCCGCTGCGCAAGCGCCCGGCTGACATTCTCGCGCTTGCCGAGCATTTCGCGCGCAAATATGCGAGCCTGAATGGCGCGCCGCACCGCCCGCTTTCAGAGGGCGCACGCCAAGCCGTCGTTGGCGCATCTTGGCCGGGCAATGTGCGAGAACTGGAAAACGCCATCCACCGCGCGGTTATTCTCGCCTCCGGCCACGAAATCGACCGCAGTGCGATACGCCTTCCAAACGGCGCCGAGCTGGAACGCACGGCAGCCTCACGTACGTCTGCGATAGAGGGCGAGAAACCTGAACTGATTGGCCGAACGGTCGCAGAGGTGGAACAACAGCTCATTCTCGAGACGCTCGATCACTGTCTTGGCAATCGAACCCACGCCGCCACCATTTTGGGCATCTCTATCCGAACGCTCCGCAATAAACTGAAACAGTACACTGAGGAAGGCGTCAGGGTGCCAGCCCCTGGGACCGAGCGCGCGAGCGCTTGAATTGAATTGCATGAGTTGAATCGCCTGCCTTAAGCGTCCGGTTAAACCGGTTCGATCTGAAGGCAAGAAGTAGAAAGTGCGCACCATGGCAGAAGCCATGAGCTCGATCAGACGACTTCTTCAGCCGCAGAATTTGCGCGCAATGTTGCGCGGCGACGTTCTGTTTGCGACGGCGATCATGAGCATTCTTGCATTGCTTGTGCTGCCGACTCCCCGCTGGCTACTGGACATTCTTCTGGCAAGTTCCGTGACGTTTTCCGTCATGGTCTTGATGGTCGCTCTGTTTACGCGCAAAGCGCTGGAATTCTCCACATTTCCGTCAATTCTCCTTATCGCGACGATGTTCCGTCTTGGCCTTAACATCGCCTCGACGCGTCTCATCCTTTCAAAGGGACATGAGGGACCGGACGCGGCAGGCGGGGTGATCGAGGCCTTCGGCGGCTTTGTCATGCAAGGCAATTTTGTCATCGGCATTATCGTTTTTGCGATTCTCGTGATTGTGAATTTTGTCGTCATAACGCGAGGCTCGGGCCGGATAGCCGAAGTCGCGGCGCGTTTCTCGCTCGATGCGATGCCCGGCAAACAACTCGCGATCGACGCCGACCTTTCGTCCGGCATGATCAATGAAACCGAAGCGCGCGCACGGCGGCGCGGCCTCGAAGACGAAGCGAACTTTTACGGCGCGATGGACGGCGCATCGAAATTCGTCCGCGGCGACGCCATCGCGGGACTACTCATTACGTTGATCAACATCATCGGCGGCGTGATCATCGGCGTCGCGCAGAACGGGCTGACGCTTGCTGAAGCGGGTGAAACCTACACCCTGCTGACGGTTGGCGACGGTCTTGTCAGCCAAATACCAGCCTTGATCGTTTCGGTCGCAGCGGGTCTCCTCGTGTCGAAAGCCGGCGTTGACGGGTCAGCGGACGAAGCGCTTGGCGCGCAATTCAGCGCCTATCCGAAGGCGCTGTGGCTCGTTTCCATCGTCCTCGCAGTCATTGCGATCCTGCCCGGCATGCCGTTCGCACCGTTCATGTTGCTTGCAGCAGCCGTTGGGGCAAGCGCGGCGGCGATTGAGCGAACGCAGCGGCGGCGCGACACTGCGGAAAAGGCTGCGACCCGCCAGACCGCCCGTCAGAGTGCGGAGGATGAGCCCTCGTCCATGTTGGCGATGGACGATTTGCGGATCGAGCTAGGCTACGGCCTCCTCGCACTTATTTCCGACGGCGCGGGACCGAAACTGCCTGACCAGATCAAGGCGCTCCGTCGCGCCATTGCGCAGGAAATCGGCTTCGTGACCCCGCCAGTGCGCATTCTCGACAACATGCAGCTCGAACCCAACGAATACGTTATCCGGCTTAAAGAGCAGGAAGTTGGTCGCGGCGCGCTGCGGCCCGGGCTTTTTCTCGCGATGGATCCGACGGGCCGCCGCATCGATCTGGTCGGCGAGCGCACGACCGAACCCGCCTTTGGCCTTGAAGCGCTCTGGATCGACGACAGCCAGCGCCAGACGGCGACCCTGCGCGGGCTCACGGTCGTTGACGCTGCGACCGTTCTGACGACCCATCTGACAGAAATCATCCGCACTGAAGCGCCGGCTCTCCTTTCATACGCAGAGACCCGCAAACTTCTCGATGCGCTGCCCGACAAGCATCGCAGCCTCGTCAGCGACCTCATCCCTTCCCTCGTATCCGTATCGACAGTGCAGCGCGTCTTGCAGTCTCTCATTGCTGAACGCGTATCCATCCGCGACCTTCCTGCAATCCTCGAAGCGCTCGCCGAAGCCGCACCGCAGTCGACCGCCGTTGCGACGTTGACGGAGCATGTGCGGGCGCGGCTGGCGCGACAGATTTGCGGCGCGCTGAAGGGCGGCGACGGCTTTGCCTCGATCGTCACCCTGTCGAGCGAATGGGAGCGTGAGTTCGCCGAAAGTCTGGTCGGCCATGGCGATCAGCGACAACTCGCTATGGCTCCATCCCGACTTCAGGAATTTGTCGCAGCAGCGCTTAGTCGACTGGAAGAAGCGGCCGGCGCTGGGTATGCCGCAGCGCTTGTGACCAGCGCCGCCGCGCGCCCCTTCGTGCGGGCGGTGCTGGAGCGGGTCCGACCCCACACGCCAGTCCTGTCGCAGAACGAAATCCACCCGCAGTTGCGCCTGCGCAGTCTTGGGCAGGTTTGACGGCGCGCAGACGGCAGTCTTTCCTAATGCAGCATGTTGACCCTTGCCGCCACGCCATTCCGCGCGGATACTCCCTGACGGGTGCTGGAGAGTTGTGTTGTCAATCATGAGATTCATCGCCGCCGACGCCGACGCCGCCCGTGCCAAGGCGCGCCGGGCATTGGGCGATGGCGCTTACATCATGTCGGTCAGAAACCTGCCAAGCGGGGATGTTGAAGTTTCCGCTTCCGACCAACCCCATGCTGAAACGCCGATTGGCGTGCGCCCCGTTGGCAGAGCCGGAGAGGCGCCGGAACGTCCGCATTCAGGTGCGCGGCTTTCCGAGCCAATGGAACAGAAATTCGCGGAAGACGCGCTGTCCCGCCTTAAGGGCGAGCTTTCGGGCGGCGGGCGGCGCGCGAGCCATTTCGATCCCTCCGTGCGACCCTCGCAGGGCTATGTCGCTGTGCTGGAAATGCACGGTATTACCGGCGCTCTTCTTGGCGCCCTGATAGAGGCTGCGGGGCGCGCGCGCATCGACGACGACCAGCATCGGCTAGAGACCGCTTTTGCAGAAGTGTTCAGCTTTGCGCCTCTGCCGCTCGGACCCGGGGCGCCGATCATGCTGATCGGACCGACGGGCGCCGGCAAGACATCGTGTTCGGCCAAACTCGCCGCCGCCGGCATGGCGCGCGATGGATCGGCTTTGATGATGACAGCCGATATTGGCCGCGCCGGTGCGATGGATCAGGTGCGCACCTATTCCGACTCGCTCGGCGCCGACTTCGCTTTTGTCGAAACCCCACTCGACGTCAAGCAAACGCTCCGTACTCGGCGCCCCGGAGGCGCCGTCATTCTCGATACGCCGGGCGTTAGCCCCTATGACCCTGGAGATGTAGCAGCGCTGCGCACCTTCCAAGAAGCAGCCGCTGCGGATTCGGCGCTCGTTTTGCCTGCCTGCGGCGACCCGGAAGAACATCGCGACTGGGCGACCGCCTTCGCAGAAATCGGGGTTCGGCGGATGGTCATCACCAAGTTCGACGCGACCCGCCGGGTCGGAGCAGCGCTTGGAGCAGCGTTTGCAGGGGGAATGAGCCTCGCCTTTTTCTCTGAAAGCCCGTTCATTTCCGACGGTTTGCTACCAGCCACCCCCCACTACGTTGCGCGTCGGCTATTGGCGGCGCACCCGGGGCGCCTGTCCTGACCCGGGCGTCCAGATCAGCGCGTCAATTTGGGGGCGGTAGCTGCTTCAGCATGACATCGCGCGCAGAATTGATTTTGGCGGCGAGGTAGTCAGAGCCGCCGCGATCAGGATGCA
Source organism: Parvularculaceae bacterium (assembly GCA_041747095.1). Lineage (GTDB taxonomy): Bacteria > Pseudomonadota > Alphaproteobacteria > Caulobacterales > Parvularculaceae > Amphiplicatus. The sequence continues at coordinate 46,512 of JBGTFV010000107.1, read as the reverse complement.
TGGCGCTAATAAGGCGGCGATGCGCGGCGCGGATTTCATCGGCGGTGGCTTCAGCCGATACGCCAAGGATGAGCGCCGCCTCCTCTGCTCGAAGAACCAAGGGCGATTTCGCCGGCGCGGCGCTTGGCTCGGCTCCCGGCGCCGTTGATTTCATCTGTCCGCCAATCTGACGGGCTCGCCACACTTCGATCGCCGAGATGCCGCCGGTCGCCACGACCAGCATCAGCGCGAGCGGAAAAAGTTTTGCCGCAAGCAAAACCGCCAGAACGCCCAAGACGCCCACGGCCTTGGCAATCGTCAGCGTTGGATTGACGTTGCCGCCTACGGGACGGCGGCCAGCGCGCACAAGCAGTACGATCGCTGCGATCGCCGCCAGACAAATTGAAATCAATCCGATCATGGGTGCGAGGTCATGCGATCCGGGTGATCAGTCTCTGTTTTGAAATTGAGATGCGATTGGGCGCCTACTGACTGCCGAGACCCGAAGAATGCCCGAATGCGCCTCGCTCCGAAAGCCCGACGGACCTCGTCAGGCTGCGGCCGTTGTACCGTTCGGAGCGCCCGCGGACGCCGTGTCCGCAACCCTGCGGGGAAGATTGAGCGTCGCGATCAGCGAACGGATCTCAAGCCGCGCCGTCACATGGCTCATGGTCGTCAACCGAACGGGCGCTTCCGGACCGCCCAAGTCTAACAGCGTCAGGCCCATCGGGAACAATTCGCGGTAAATGACCCGGTCGCCAAAACCGCGCGCCAGCCGGAAACCAATTCGGTTCGACAGATCGTCCAGCTTTTCGCCGACGTTACGCTTGTTGTTGGCGCGGGTTGCCGAGAGCCGGTTGCGCATGACGACCCAGTCGATCGTCCCGCTCACCCCTGACATTGCCCGCCGCTTGCGCGCTTCCCAGACCATCTCGCTGTAAAGGCTGGGGCCGACGACCTGACCCGTTGCGGGATTGATCCGGGCCAACAGGTCAAAATCGACAAAGCTGTCGTTAAGCGGCGAAACAATGGTGTCGGCATGGGCGTGCGCAAGACGCGACAGATGCGTGTCCGCACCCGGACAATCGATCACAACGAAATCGCAGTTCTGCAATGTCTCGAAGGCGGCGTAGAGATTGGCAGTCTCTTCCTTGCGCGAAGCCTCGCGGCTGTCAGCCGTCGAGGCCGCAACGCCCGGCTGCACAGGAAAGAGTAGATCGACGCCCTTTGTCGCCATGAAATTACGGCGGTTTTCGAGATACCGGCCGAGGCTTTTTTGGCGCATGTCTAGGTCGATGGCCCCGACCTGATGGCCGGTCTTCAATAGCGCAACGATGATATGCATCGCGGCGGTCGATTTCCCCGATCCGCCCTTTTCATTCCCGAGTACAATGACATGCGTCACAGCAAACCTGACGTTATATTTCCGGCCGTGGGCGAAGTCCGGCGGCGCGAATTTCGGTTAACAACAGGATGACGGCGCACTGCCCCGGCATCGGCAGGCTTCTTGCTCTGGTTTGGCGGGACCTGTCGACCTTTCTTCATGTGGTCGACACTCGCATGATTCTCGCAGACGGATGGCATAACGCCCATGGCACCCTTGCGCTCAATCGCTGTGATCCTTGCATGCGTCCTTGCCGCCCTGGGCGTCGCGCGCGCCGAAATCATGATCTCGCCCTTGAGACAGGTCCTCACGCCGGAAACGGGCTCGGTTGTCTATGACGTGTCAAACCCCTCCGACCGCATCGTCTCGGGCCGGGTTTCATGGCGCGATCTGTCAGCCCAAACAGACGGTTATCGGACGGCGACGCCTGAAGAGCGCACCGGCCTGAGCGCTGCGCCATTCCTCAGCGTCGAGCCGGCGTCATTCCGGCTCGAGCCGGGCGCACGCACGCAGATCGTCATCCGGCTCCGCAACGCGTCGCTACCGGCGGGCGAACGGCGGTCGCACTTGCTGATCGAGACCGACGCCGTACGAACGCCGCTGATCCGGGCGAGTAGCGGGCTGGAGGTCGATATTAAAATGGGGGTCTCAACGCCGGTCATCTTGAGGGACGGTCCCGTCTCAAAAGCGCGCCGGCCCGACATTTCATTCGGTCGCTCCCGTTTATTGCGCGATCAGGACGGCGGTCTTGAACTCGAAACCCATCTCGTGCGCGAAGGAGCCTTTTCCTCGTTCGGCGCGCTTCAAGTCGAGTTTGTCGCAGCAGGCGCTCAGGCCGCCAAGCCCGACATTCTCGCCCGGCTCGACAATGTTGCTGTTCACGCCGACGCCGCCGAACGGCGCATTACGATGGCGCTCACGCGCGCCAGCCTGCCGGCCGGCACCCTGACGATAAGGTATGACGGCGCCGGAGAATACGCCGGACATCCCTTCGCATCGAAATCATTCGAGATCGACGCGCCAGATTAAACGGCGCTAGCGCAGCGTCGCCATCGATAGACGGTCACCGCCAAAGCTGGTGACCCGGCAATACAGCCCCCTCTCGACCAGGGCGGCGCAGAGCGCGTTCGCTTTTTCCTCGGAGGCGAAACCGCCGCCGATCAACCTCAAAAAAACGCCCTTCTCAGCTACTGAGACGCGCTCGATGCGCGGCTCAAGCAGCCCAAGCTCGTTTGGGTTCTCGCGTTGAAGCTTGCGCCACCCGGCTTGCGCTTCTTCTTCTCCGCGATAGGAGGCAAGATGCACGCCCCAAAGAACGCTCGCGAGCCGGATTTCCTCGCCGGTCGCCTCGTTTTCGAATACAGGGCGGTCATTAGAAGACAGTGTCGACTGGACCAACCTCGGCGCCGGAGCGACGGTCGCTGAAGCGTCGCCAAGCGAATCGCCTGCACCCGGCGCGCTGACAACCGCCGCAGCAGGCGCGGGGGTGCGATCTGTGCGCGGCGTAATGGTCGCGGGCGGCGTATCCTTTAATTCTGCAACTCCGTTGGAAGCCGCCACTTGAGAGGGTTTTGTCTCACGTTCAAGCTGCGCCAACCGAGCCGATAGCTTGTCCCGCTCGGCTTTCACAGCCGTCAGTTCGGTTTCAAGCGCGGCGATCTGCTGCTCTACCGCCTCGAAATCCGCCGATACCTCCTGCGTCACTGGTTTCCGGTCGAGCCCAAGGGTCGAACAGCCGGCCGCGATCGCGGCGCAAAACGCAATAAGGACCATGCGCCCCTTGCGGGCCGCATTCCTATTGAACGCCTTGAAACCGACTAAACGTTGTCGCATTAGCCTCACCGGCCGCGCAGCAAGAATCGGAAGCTGCCGCGTCACTATATGACCGAGGACATTAGGGTATGCCAACTGCTGCTGTCGATTCCCATATGGGGGTAGCGCGCACTTTAAAGGCGCTCCGCGCGCGCGTTGACAATTGGCGTAACAGCGGGTTGAGCGTCGCATTCGCGCCGACCATGGGCGCGCTGCACGACGGACATCTCTCCCTGGTCAAACGGGCGCTCTCTCTTGCCGACCGAACGGTCGTTAGCATTTTCGTCAATCCGCGCCAGTTTGCGGCGCATGAAGACCTCGGCTCATATCCGCGAACCGAGGCTCGGGATCTTGAACTGCTACAGAAGGCAGGTTGCCATCTCGCTTACATCCCTGATCCGGTGGAAATGTATCCAGCCGGCTACCAGACCAGCGTTTCCGTTGAAGGGCTGTCGCAGGGGCTTTGCGGTGCGAGCCGCCCGCACTTTTTCGGCGGCGTCGCGACGGTTGTGTGCAAGCTCCTCAACCAGTGCCGTCCGAACGTGGCCATATTCGGTGAAAAAGATTTTCAACAACTTGCGATCATCAAACGCATGGTGCGCGATCTCGACCTCGGCGTCGACATCGTTGGCGCCCCCATCGTCCGCGAAAAGGACGGCCTCGCTATGTCTTCCCGCAATGTCTATCTAAACGAAGACGAGCGATTGCTGGCTGGAAGACTGAACGGCGTTCTTGCGGAAACAGCGGCGGCGCTCGGTCGCGGCGAAGCAGCGTCGATTGCCGTTCGGGACGGTCGCACCAAACTTGAGGCCGCCGGCTTCACGGCCATCGATTATTTCGAAGTTCGGGACTCTGCGGAGTTGGCCCTTGCGCCGGACGGTCCGATCGAACGCGAGTCGCGTGTTTTTGCAGCAGTGATCGTCGGCCGAACGCGCCTGATCGATAATTGGGCGGTTCCGGCGCCGCTCAATCCGTAATGGCGCTGAACGACGGCGGCGCGGCGGCGCTGGTTTTCTCGACATATCCGAGAATGCCGGCCGAGGCCGTACCCCCGCTAGCCGCCACGTTGACGAACACAAGGATGTCGCCAATCCGGTCGCCATTAAAATCTGCGAAGGCGATCTCCTGAAGTGTAACTTCCTCTGTGCCTGTGGAATAACGCCAAATCCCTTCCCCCGGCTGGTCTACACCAAGGTCGAGCGATTGCGCCGCAGCCTGCGGGGCGCTGTCGTCTGGACCGAAACGGAACTGTCCGCTGCGCGCTAGCGTTTTCGCATCTTCCTTAGACAGACGATTGTTTGGAAAATTTGAAGAAGACGGCGTGGATGCCTTTGCAAGCGCCTTAATAGCGCCGCAAGCGCGGTTGAAAAATGCTTCCCGTCGCATGTCCATCGAAGTCGCCGCGAAATAGCCTTTCTGCCGAAGCGCGAGATAGTTCCGGCAGTTGCGCACAACCGGCGCGGCCGAGTTGTCAGTTGGCGAAGCAAGCGTCATTTCAGCGGGCCCGCCGCTCGCATCGTTGAGCGCTCGATCGAGAAGCGAAGGCAAATCTTCTCGCGCAACGCATCGCGCGTCCGCGCCAAGGCCGAGATCAAGGCGAAGACAAATTTCATCTCTCGCCGGAGTATCTTCCGTCGCTGGCATCGATGACGCTCCGGTAGGGACCTCCGTCGCCGCTTCGCTCGGTGACGTCTCGTCCGTATTCGAGGATGGAGCAGGCGGATTTAGTAACAACGCCGCGCCCGCCACGAGCGCTGCGCCCACCGCCCCTATTCCCGCCGCTCGCCTGACCCGATTAGACACCGCGCCCTCCCCCGTTTATCTGTATCGACGCATCGAGCGACAAGGTCGCAACGCGTCACAATAGTCCGAGTGCGGCCAGCTCCGCCTTCAATGCGCTCGATTGCCCATCTGCGCCGCGCATCAGATCGGCCGGCGCATCCTCAGGCCGAAGATATCGCCACCCTTGAAATGGGCGCCTCGGTTGCGCCTCCGTCGGCACAAGCTTCGGATCGATAAGAATCGCGCACCGCTCAATGCCGTCGACGCCCGTTACCGGCTCAAGGGCGCGGATGCGCTGGCGAACCTGGACGAGGCCGCTGATAACCCAATAAATCGACCCGCCGTCGAGCACTTCGTCCGTGCGCCGCGGAAACATTCGCGTCACATGGTCATGCACGCGCCCATGACCCGCCGCGAGATTGGCCGCCGTGCGGCTTCTGACCCAATCCGCAAGATCTTCTATCGAATTCGCACCGACGCACAGTTTGATGAGATGAACCGTCACGGGCGCCAGCGCGTCAGCTGGCGGTGCGCACGCGCGCTAACTCGCGCGCCCGTTGGCGCTTGAGATCATGGCGCGCGGTGCGTTTTACGAGGATATAAAGAATAAAGTAGCACATGGCCGCGCCGGTTGCGGCGAGCCACATCGGCAGGTTTTCAAATAACGCCGTGTACCGCTCATAGGTCATGCCAAGCATGGCCGCAATGCCGGGAAACGTCTGATAGGCGAGAAGCGCCGCGCCCAGCCCCGTCAATGCAAAGCCTAGAATGCCCGCCAGCACAGCGCCGACCGTCACCCCTATGTCGGCATGCTCTTCATCCTTGGAGATGATCATTTTGGTCGGATCGCCGCTCAGCGACTGGGTTGCGGCAAAGAGGGCGCGCGCCCGGGCCGCGAGTTCGTCATTGGAGAGGGCGACGGCTGTCTGCTTGCGATCACGCTCGAAATCCACGACCACGGGGGTCGATTTCAGTTCGCGGTCAGAAACATAGTGCACCTCACATTCGGGCGCAGGACGCACATCCGACGAGGGCACAACGAGGGCAGCGTCTGTCGGCATCAGGAACAGCGATTTTTCCGCCGCGCGACGCCGGATCAGGCCATCAAGGGTCATCAATTCGCCGTTGACGCGCGCTTTCGTCCACATTTCGAAAGCGCGCGCCGCAGCGATCTTGTCGCCCTCGTTCAATTTGCGCAGCACCGTCGATCGACGCCAGTTTTCTTCGCCGATGTTGAAGATAAGCGACGTAAGCGCGTCGTGCTCGTTTTGGTTCAGCGGCGCGCGGACGGTTTCCGCGATCACCTTTTCGATCGGCAACACGTCCTGCCGGAGTAAGCGCTCGGCGTCGCCCTCCGTTACGCTCATTCCATGCCGGGCCGTAGAGGTGTGGCCATAGCCCACTGTCCACTCTTCGCTCGGCGCGTAGTGCGCCGACATGCGCAGGCCCTCATAGCCCTTGATCAGATTAAGACCGGTGTCGCCCGTTCTCATGGTGACCCGCCATTCCCCTCGCTACCGCCGCCTGGACGCCTGATTTCGCCGGACCGATTGGTGCGGTCTGGATGCCCCAAGGATGATTAATTAACACGCTCGCTCGCGATTGGGTAGGCATGCCGGGCCCCAGCCCCAATTCCCTTACCAGGCGAATGCGCCGCCGACAAAGGATGGCCAGGTCAGAGAAGCACGATGGAGGCAAGGCCCAGAAACACAAAAAACCCGAGCACGTCGGTGACTGTCGTCACGAACACCGCCGACGATACCGCGGGGTCCTGGCCGATGCGGTCTAGCGCCAACGGTATCAGGATGCCCGCAAGCCCGGCGGCGATCAGATTCAGGGTCATGGCGACGCCGACCACAAGACCAATCGACACGCTGCGGGACGTGTCGCCATAAGAAAGGTAATGCCATCCGGTCGCGAGCGCGCCCATGAGGATCGCGAACAAAACGCCATTTACTCCGCCAACAAGCGCCTCGCGCCAAATGATGCGAACAGCGTTCACAGCCGTCAAATCCTTCGTCGCCAGCGACCGAACAGCGACCGTCAGCGTCTGAGTGCCTGCATTGCCGCCCATGCTGGCTACGATCGGCATCAGCACAGCGAGCGCGACGATCTGCTCAATGGCCGCGCCAAACATGGCGATAACGAGCGACGCGAGGATAGCCGTCGCCAGATTGACCGCCAGCCACGAAAACCGTGATCGAACGGTCTCCGTAACGCTGTCCGTCAGCGTCTGGTCGGCCTCGACGCCGCCAAGGGCCAGCATGTCTTCGTGGGTTTCCTCATGAACGATCTCGACGATGTCATCGACCGTGATCATGCCGACGAGCCGCCCGCCGCTATCGACTACCGGGGTCGAGATCAGATTGTACTGCTCAAAGAGGTAGGCCACGTCTTCCTGATCCATGTCCACCGGAATGCGGCGTATCTCTTTGTCGGACATGACAGATTCGATCGTCGCCTCGCGCGGCGCCCGCAACAGGCTCGACAGGGTCGACGCGCCAATCGGTCGATAAGCGGGATCGACGACAAAGACTTCATAAAAGCGATCCGGAAGATCCTCGGCCTGAGCCAGTCGCTCGATGATTTGGCCGACCGTCCAATATCCTGGCGCAGCAAAGAACTCCCGCTGCATCAAGCGACCGGCGGTCTCCTCCTCGAAGTCGAACGCCTGATTGAGGGCAAGCCGGTCGCTGGCGGAAACCTCAGCGAGAATCTCGGCGCGCTTGTCCTCGTCGAGGTCTTCAAGAATGAATGCAGCGTCGTCGGTGTCGAGTTCAGATACGGCCTCCGCGACCGCCTCAGGACGCATCGCGCTGATGATCTCTTCGGTGAGGCTCCAGTCGAGTTCGGCGAGCGCCTCCGCAGGCAGGCGGCCCTCGAGTAGGTCAATCAGCGCCGGCCTCTCTTCTGACGCCAGAAGGCCGATGAGGTCGGCGAGGTCAGCCGGGTGAAGCGCCTCTACAAGCGCCCGTATCTCGGCGCGATCGCCCTTGGCGATGGCCTCGGATGCAGCTTCGAGAGCCGCTGCCGCAGGGGTCTGGCCGTCGAGAGGCGCTGAGCTATCCAGCGCGTCAAAAGACTCCGGCGATTCGCGGTCCGCATTCTCCTCATTTGAGGCGCGCATCGGCGCGCCGTCATGCTCACTTGAGTGTGCCTCGGGCGTGTCGCTGGGCTCGCGTTCCGTTATTTCCGACATCTCGTCGCCTAAAGAGTTGCGTCGCGTAAGGCAGGCCTATGCCGTAACTCATTTTCCGACGAAACGTGCGCCGTTTTTCATTTGGAAACGCTAATTGAGCGATTTTTGTTCAGATTATGCGATGTTCCCGCTCGCTGGACCTCGCTGCGGTGGTCGAGCCAATAGAATGCCTCGCGGCGCCATCCCGATGTTAGCCAAGGACCTTACGGAACACGACCTTGTCGTCACCGGCTTGATAAAAGTCGCGGATGCGCGCCTCCTCCGTATAACCACATTTTCGATAGAAGCGGCGCTGCGCTTCGAAACCCGCAACTCCAGATGTCTCGATGATCAGCATGCGACCGGTGAGATCAAGCAACGCCGACTCGACTGCCTTTAAAAGAGCGGCGCCAACGCCTTTGCCCTGCCAGTCGGGGTGTACTGCTATCAAGAGAAGGTTCCACGTTCGATCCGTTAATCTCTCGGGAACGAAATAGGCGACGCCATGGGGCGTTCCATCATCGTAGGTGAGCCAACGTTCGCTAGTCCCACCGCCATCCAAATAGGGTTCCATCATGCCTGCTAACAAATCCGATGGAAAAAGATCGCCCGCCTCAACAATCCTCAGGAGAGCGGAGATATCGGCAGCAGTTGAGGGTCTGATCATGAAATTACTCTGCACTTCCAACGGTCTTTTCAGTTCTGAAAATTGAACACGCCGCTGACGATCAGTGTAACGATAACGGCCCAGATCGGCGTTGCTATCATTGTTGCTGTCAGCGCTTTGCGTTTCAGGTTCGGCGCCTCTGGCGCGCCGGGGTCAGCGCCCTCAACGCCATCGTCGGCGCTTTCCCACCGTCCGCGTACGCCCCAAGGCAGCACGGCAAAGAAGACGCACCACCAGGTCAGGACGAAAATGACGATGGCGCCGCCAACATTCATTTTGACGTCACGAGGTGGACGAGCACCTGCACCCCGGGTCGCTTGCCCCAATTCTCGCTCATCACGTTTCGCACCGCCCGACTGACCGCAATCTCGATTGCGCTTGCGTCCGTGCGTTTAGCCTTTGCGAGCGACGCGAGCGCGGATTCGGCGGCAGTCGACGAGAGCGCCGCCAAGTCTTCGCCTGTTTCTGACTTTCGCGGCGCACCAGCGATCGCCAGCTGGACAGGCGCCGCGAGGCGACCGGTCTGGTCGACGGCGATGGAGGCGACGACAATGCCCCCGAAGGCGAGCTTTCTCCGCTCGCGCATCGGCCCGGCCCCTTCCGGCACGAGGGCGCGGCCATCGAGCATCCATCGGCCGGCCGGCACCTCGTCGATAATTTGCGGCTCGCCCGGCGCCAACCGGATGAGGTCCCCATTGCGCGGAGGAATGGCGAGCCGAACGCCCAGCTCCTCCGCAAATTCGGCGTGCGCTTCAAGGTGGCGCGCCTCGCCATGCACGGGAATCGCATACTTCGGCCGCGCCCACGCGTACATCTGGCGCAGTTCGTCGCGATTGGGATGTCCTGAGACGTGAACGAACTCATCCTTTTCGGTGATCACATGCACGCCCATGTCGACAAGGTCGTTCTGAAGGCTGAAGATATCGCGCTCGTTGCCCGGTATAATTTTCGACGAGAAAATGACTGTGTCGTCTTCCGAAAGGGTCAGATCGGGGTGGTCATCGCGGGCGATGCGCGACAGGGCCGCACGCGGCTCCCCCTGGCTGCCGGTGCACAGATAAAGCACATGTTCTTTCGGCAGATACCCGGCGTCGCGCGGTTCAACAAACCGGAGGTGTTTCGGCAGGATGCCAACCTCGCGCGCCGCTTCGACGATGCGCACCATTGATCGGCCGAGAAGGCAAACGCTGCGATCGGCCGCCGCTGCGGCCTCGCAGATGGATACGACCCGGCTGACATTCGAGGCGAAGGTGGCGACCGCCACCCTGCCCGTCTGACGGGCGATGAGCTCAGTCAAGCTCTCCTTGACGCGCATCTCGGATCCTGACTGGCCAGCGGACAGTACGTTCGTTGAATCGCAGACCATCGCGAGCAGGCCTTGATCGCCGAGCGCCGACAGCGCCCCGGCGTCGGTCACCGGACCGAGCGTCGGTTCCGCGTCGATTTTCCAGTCGCCCGTGTGCAACACCGTACCGAGCGGCGTGCGCAAAACGACGCCGCTCGGTTCAGGAATGGAATGAGTCAGGGTCACATATTCGAGATCGAACGGCCCAAGCGAGAAGCGCGCGCTCATGTCTATGACGCGCAAGTCAATCTTCGCGCCGCTCTCTTCCAGCTTGCGACGGACAAGCGCTGCAGTGAACGGCGTTGCATAAACCGGGCAGTCGAGGCGTGGCCCGAGCAGGGCAACTGCGCCGATGTGGTCTTCATGACCGTGGGTCAGGAGAAGGCCGAGCAAATCTTTGCGGCGGTCAAGAATGTATCCCGGATCGGCGCATATCACGTCCACGCCCGGCGTCGACAGATCGCCAAACATCACCCCGCAATCGATCATCAGCCATTTGCGCGCGCGCGGAGGGCCGAAACCATAAAGATTCATGTTCATGCCGATCTCGCCAGAACCGCCGAGAGGCAGGAAAACAAGTTCGTCTGCCGCCATTAGGAATCCTTTCCACGCGCTTGCAACCGCACGTGGATTTCGTACAGTCCCCGGATCGTCAGCTCACTGTCAAATATGTCGATCGACGTCGCCGCGCCTTCAAACAGCGAGGCAACGCCTCCGGTGGCGATTACTTTCATGGGCTGTCCGTATTCCGACTTGATGCGCGCGACGAGCCCGTCGATGAGGCCGATATACCCCCAGAAGACGCCTGATTTCATGGCGCCGACCGTATCGCCGCCGATCACGTTCTCGGGTCGCTCAATGGCGATGCGGGGCAATTGCGCCGCCGCCTCGTGCAGGGCCTGCATCGACAGATTTATTCCGGGCGCAATCACGCCCCCCTCAAACGCGCCGTCGGCGCCGATGATGTCGAAGGTCGTTGCAGTGCCGGAATCCACAACTATCAACGGCCCGCCATGGGCCGTGAACGCCCCGAGCGCATTGACAAGCCGGTCGGCGCCTGCCTCCGACGGCTTGGCGATGCGCACTTCGACGCCCGGAATGGTCTGCGCCGTCACCACAAATGGCTCGCAGTTGAGGTATCGCCGCGACAGGTTGCGCAGATTGAACAACGATTGCGGCACGACCGTCGAAATAACGCAGTCGGTCACGTCGCTGAACCGGCGGTCAGCCATCGCCATCAGTTGCGACAGCCAGACGGCGTATTCATCCGCTGTGCGAACGGTCGAGGTCGCCGAGCGCCATTGCGCAACGCACGCCGCGCCGTCGAAGAGCGCAAAGACCGAGTTTGTGTTGCCGACGTCGATAGCTAGCAGCATGGAGTATCGCCTGTGAGAGAGTGGTCAGACCGGCAGAGCAGCCAGAACGCCGTGCCTAGCACAAGTCGGGCGAAAACGCCTTATCCGCGGGCGAAAACGCCGTGCCGAAGGGCGTTCACAGCGCCGCAGGCGGGGCGATGGCGCCGGCGCGGACGTTAATGACGCCTTCAGCGGTCTCGAGAAGCAGCGCTCCTTCCGCGTCTATGCCCCGAAAAACACCGGCGATCGGTCCATGCGGCGCGCGCACCGTGATTTCTGCGCCGAGGCCATTTGCGCGAGAGAGCCAATCGGTACGCACGGGCGCAAAGCCAGACGTCGTCCACTGAGCAAGGCGCGCGGCGAAGGTTTCATCGAGCCGGCCAACAAATTCAACCGGCGCAGGGGGATTTTCCATAACGTCGCCCAGGCGCGCGGTCGGGTAGTCCATCCCTTCAGGATGGGAGACGATATTGACGCCGAAACCAAGGCAGATTGCTACGCCGCCTTGTGGAGGCGTTACGAGTTCGAGCAACAAGCCCGCAATCTTGCCACCCCCAAGCAGAACGTCGTTCGGCCATTTGAGGGCGATCGGCGCGGTCGGCGCAAACGCGACGAGCGCATCGGTCAAAGCGACGGCTGCGACCAGCGAGATCTGCGGGAGTTTTTCCGGGTCACCGGTCGGCGCAAACAGGATCGTTGCCGCGAGGTCGCCTTCCGATTGGATCCAGCTTGCGCCGCGCCGCCCGTACCCATCTGTCTGGCGGTTTGCGATGATCCATAAAGGGTCCCTCTCGCCGGCCTCAGCGCGCCGCCGAGCTTCGCGATTGGTGGAATCGATCTGGTCGTAGATCTCGAGCCGGGCGCCAGAGGCGAGGCGCTTATGCATAAGTCAGAACAGCACGGCCGCCGCGCGGCCGGCAGCCTCGGATAATGGCCCGATGAAGATGAGCAGGCCCGGGAGCATCAGGAGCGCTGAGCCCGCAGCAATGACGCCGATGCGCGCGCCGATCTCGCGCTCGAAGACCGGGGTCGGCTCGTTGAACCACATGATCCACACGACGCGGAGATAGTAATAGGCTGACACGACGCTCATGAGCGCGCCGATAACCGCGAGCCACACCATGCCGGCGTCGACGGCAGCCCGGAAAACGAAAAATTTCGCGAGAAAACCGGCTGTCGGCGGCACGCCCGCCAGTGAGAACAACAAAACCGTCAGGATGATGCATAAGCCAATATTGCTGCGCGACAGGCCGGCAAGATCGCTCAGTAATTCCGTCAAACCGCCCCGGCGCCGCATCAACAGGATGCAGGCAAACGCGCCGACCGTCATGACGAGGTAAATCGTCATGTAGACAAGCGTCGCGCGCACGCCTTCGGTTCCCGCCGCCGCAAGCCCGATCAGCGCAAAGCCCATATGACCAATAGAGGAATACGCCATCAGTCGCTTGATGTTCGACTGCACGATCGCCGAGAATGCGCCGACCGCCATCGAGGCGGAAGCCAACAGTCCGACAATCAGTCGCCAGTCGTCCGCCGCCGCGGGGAAAGCCTCGATCATGATGCGGATGAATACGGCGATGGCCGCAAATTTCGGCGCAGCGGCGAAGAAGGCGGTGACCGGCGTCGGCGCGCCTTCGTACACATCTGGGGTCCACATATGGAACGGCGCAGCAGACGCCTTGAAAGCCAGTCCGGCGATCAGGAACACAAGGCCGATTGCAAGCCCCTGATTGTCGGGATTCCGCAACCCCGCAGCGGCAATCGCTTCATAGCCCGTCGCGCCGGTAAAGCCGTAGACGAGCGACGCCCCATAAAGCAGCAAGCAGGATGAAAGCGCTCCGAGGACGAAATATTTCAACCCCGCTTCCGTTGAGCGGCGACTGTCGCGGTTGAAGGCCGCAAGCACGTACAGCGCAAGGCTCTGCGTCTCGACGCCCATATAAAGGGCAATGAGATCGTTCGCTGAAACCATCATCGACATCCCAAGCGCCGCCAGCACAATGAGGATCGGATATTCGAACCGCTGCAAATCTTCGCCGCCCGAAGCCGACGTGGTGATGAAGATGGCGATTGCCGCAGCTGCAAAGATCAGCGCCTTGGAAAAATTCGCGAAGGCGTCGCTGCGGAAAGCGCCGTCGAAAAGCAGTTGCGGCCCCTGACCCAGATTGGCGATAGCGACAGCAAGGGCCGCGAGCAGCAACGCAATCGCGCTCGCCCCGACGAGAGGGCGTGACTGATCGCCGCCGAAAACCCCGCCAATGAGCAGCGCCATCGCGCCGATGGCAAGGATCAGTTCAGGCGCAGCGAGCGCGAGCGTCTGTCCAATATCCATCACGGCGCTCCTGAGAAAGCGGGCGCGACCGAAATGTGCGTCAACAGAATATCGACCGCGGGCGCGAACACATCAAGCGCCGGTCGCGGATAGACGCCAAGAAGAAGGGCGCAAGCAAGTAAAGCGACCAATATCGCCGCCTCACGCGCGGTGACGTCTTCAAGCGCAGCAAGGCCAGGATTAAGCTGCGCGCCATACATCACTTGACGAAAGAGCCGCAGGCCATAGGCGGCCGACAGGATCACACCAAAGGCCGCGAAAAACGCAATCCAGCTATTCACCTTGAAGGCGCCGGCCATCGTCAAGAACTCGCCGACGAATCCGGAGACGCCGGGCAAGCCGACATTACCCATGGTGAAAAATAGAAACAGGAAAGCATAAGCGGGCATGCGGTGGACCAACCCGCCGAAAGCGGCGATCTCGCGCGTATGCGCGCGGTCATAGAGAACCCCAACGCAAACGAACAGCGCGCCGGAGATAAAGCCGTGCGAGAGCATCTGAAACAGCGCGCCTTCTATGCCCTGTTTGGTGCCCGTAAAAATACCCATCGTCACGAAGCCCATATGCGCCACGGACGAATAGGCGATCAGCTTTTTGATGTCCTCCTGCGCCAGGGCGACGAGTGAGGTGTAGATAATGGCCATGATCGACAGCGCAAACATCATCGGCGCGAAGTCCGCGCTTGCCTCTGGGAACATCGGCAAAGAAAATCGGAGGAAACCGTAGCCGCCCATCTTCAGAAGAATCGCCGCCAGAAACACAGACCCGGCGGTCGGCGCCTGCACGTGCGCATCGGGCAACCAGGTATGCACGGGCCACATCGGCAGCTTCACCGCGAAAGAGGCGAAGAAAGCGAGCCACAGCCACGTCTGCGCCTGCGGCGCGAACTCATACTTCTGGAGGGCTACGACGTCGCTTGTGCCGGTCGTGGCGTACATCCACAAAAGCGCCACCAGCATCAGCAGCGACCCGAGCAGCGTGAACAGGAAGAATTTGACCGCCGCGTATACCCGGCTCGGCATGGACACGCCCGCCAGCGTCCGCTGCCCCTTCGAGCCCCAAACGCCGATGATGATGAACATCGGGATGAGGCTTGCCTCAAAGAATATATAAAACACAACGAGATCAAGCGCGCAGAAGACGCCGAGCACGAGCGTTTCCAGCAGGAGAAACGCGATCATGAAATCGGCGACACGGTCTTCGATCGCTTGCCAAGACGCCAGAACGCAGATCGGCGTTATGAACGCAGTCAACAAAACGAAGAGTATGGAAATGCCGTCGACGCCCAGCTTGTACTCAATGCCGCCGCCGAGCCACGGCGCACGCTCGACGAGTTGGTAGCCGCCATTCGATGGATCGAAATGGGCGAAAAACACGAAAATTGAAACAAGGAGCACGCCGGTCGTAAACAGCAGCGCCAGCTGTCGCGCGACGGCGTTGACGTTCGCCTCTTCTTTTTTGTCTATGACCCCATTCGCGTCGCGTCGCGCCATCGCGCGCCGCAAGGCAATCCCGAATGCGCCCAGCAGGGGTAGGAAGACGATCAACGACAGCCAGGGCTGGGTAGCGGCGGTTTCGGTCATGTCAGGAACCGGCCCGGGTCAGGATGAAGGTGATGAGAAGCGCGATCCCGATCAGGATCGCGAAAGCGTAGTGATAGATATACCCCGTCTGAAGTCGGACGAGCCGTCTGGCGCCTGCGGCAACGGCGATCGCTATGCCATCCGGGCCGACGCCGTCGATCGTGCGCCCGTCGCCTTCCTTCCAGAGGAATCGCCCGAAGGCGAGCGCCGGCCGGACAATCGCAAAGTCATAGAGTTCGTCGAAATACCATTTGCGCTTGAGAAAAGCGTAGATCATGCCGCCAGGCCTTAGAATGCCCGGCCGCAGCGGATCGGCCCCGAGATATTGCCGCGCCGCCGCCGTAAATCCCACCAGCATGACGACGAGCGGCGCCCAGAGCACCCATAGCGGCGCATGGTGTCCGCCGTGACCGTCATCTCCCGCTTCGCCTGAATGATCCGCGGCGCTGTAAAGCGCCCCGTTCCAGAAGGCGCCAGAATCCTTGCCGACGAAATCGCCGTAGAACGCAATCCCCGCAACGAGCGCGCCAATGGCGAGCGGCGCAAGCGGCCAAATCATCACGTCAGGCACCGCATGAGGATGCTTGCGCACGTGTTCGGGCGCGCGCGACTTACCCCAAAAGGCAACGAAGATAAGTCGCCACGAATAAAATGACGTGAGCGCTGCTGCGAGGAGGCCGATGACAAAGGCAAACCACGCTCCAGATTTTCCGGCCTCGCCGGCCGCATAAGCGGCCTCGATGATGACATCCTTGGAGACAAAGCCAGCCGTGCCGAGCGGCGCGCCGAAAATCGTCGCACCCGGCAGCCCAACGCCGGTTATCGCGATCGTGCCGATTACCATCAACAGGTGGGTGAACGGCATCAGTTCGCGCACGCCGCCCATCTTTTTGATATCTTGTTCATGGTGCATGCCGTGGATGACCGCCCCCGCGCCAAGGAACAGCAGCGCTTTGAAGAAGGCGTGCGTGAACAGGTGGAACATCGCGGCGTCGTAGGCGCCGACACCGGCCGCGAAGAACATGTAACCGAGTTGCGAGCAGGTCGAATAGGCGACGATCTTCTTGATATCGTCCTGAAGGATCGCAACGCTCGCCGCAAAAATGGCAGTTATGGCGCCGATAAAAGTCACCATCGCCGCCGCCGTCGGCGCATATTCGAAAATGGCGGAGCACCGGCAAACGAGGAACACCCCCGCCGTCACCATTGTAGCTGCATGAATAAGCGCCGAGACCGGCGTGGGGCCTTCCATCGCGTCGGGCAACCATGTGTGGAGCAGGAACTGCGCAGACTTTCCCATCGCCCCAATGAACAAAAGAACGCCGATGACCGTAAGCGCATGAAACTCCCCGCCGAAAACGGGGATCGTCAAATCACGGATCGCCGCGCCCGTCGCGGCCCCATAGGGCGCGACCACCGCATTGGCGGCAATCGCCGAGAAAACGTCATCAAATCGTAGCGAACCGAACACGTAAAAAATGCAGAAAATGCCAAGCGCAAAACCGAAATCGCCGACCCGGTTGACGACAAACGCCTTGATCGCCGCATCATTCGCCGATTTTTTCTTGAACCAAAAACCGATCAGAAGATACGACGCGAGTCCAACGCCTTCCCAGCCGAAAAACAGCTGGAGAAAGTTGTCCGCCGTAACGAGCGCCAGCATCGCAAAGGTGAACAGCGACAGATAAGCGAAGAACCGCGTGCGCCCCTCGTCTTCATACATGTAACCGATGGAATAGGCGTGCACGAGAAACGATACGGTGTTGACGACGACCAGCATCACTGCGGACAGAGTATCAAGGCGCACCGCCCAGTCCGCTACGAAATCGCCGGAAGAAATCCAGGTGAACAACGAGAGCGTGCGCGCGTTGCCTTGAAGCGCGACGTCGAAAAACAATCCCCATGACTGGACCGCGGCTGCTCCCACCAGCACGGTCGTTACAATCTCGGCGGCGCGCGGGCCGAACATCCGGCCAAGCGGCATGGCGAGCAGGGCGCCGAACAGCGGAAGAAGAACGACGAAGGGCTCCATCGGGTCCGACTATCCCTAATTCTTCATGAGGTTGGCGTCTTCGACGGAGATATCGCCGCGATTGCGGAAGTAGGCGACGAGAATGGCGAGCCCCACCGCCGCCTCGGCTGCGGCGACCGTCAGAACCATAAATGCGAATATCTGCCCCGTCAGGTCGCCCAGAAACTGAGAGAAGGCGACGAGATTGATGTTCACGGCGAGCAGCATCAACTCGACCGACATCAGGATGACGATCACGTTCTTTCGATTGACGAAGATCCCTGCCATGCCGATGGAAAAGAGAACGGCCGCAACTGACAGGTAATGTCCCAAACCGATATCGCCCATCGTCAGATCCCCTGCCCTGTCTCGACGTGCTTGACTTCAACGCTGTCTGCGCGCCGTCGCGCCACCTGCGCCGCGGCGTCCTGACGACGCACGCCTTCACGCGTCCGGAACGTCAGCACAATCGCGCCGATCATGGCGATCAGCAGGATGATCCCCGCGATCTGGAAGAGGTAGACGTAGTCAGTATAGAGAATGAGCCCCAAGGCTTCGATGTTGGACGGCCCGTCTGCGGCGCTGACCGGCTCGCCTGCCTTTGGCGAGGGATGGACGCGGGCGAGATCCGCGTCCGATGGAATGGTCCACACGCCAACCACCAGCAGCAGTTCCACCACGACGACCACGGCCAGCGCGCCCCCGATAGGCACATATTGCAAAAAGCCCTGCTTCAACTCGACGAAATCGACATCGAGCATCATCACCACGAAGAGGAACAAGACCGCCACGGCGCCGACATAGACGACGATCAGGAGCATCGCCAGATATTCGGCGCCCATCAGCACGAACAGGCCCGCTGAAGCGATGAAGGCCGAAATGAGGTAGAGAACCGAATGCACGGGATTTCGCGCGGCCACCACCATCGTCGCCGAGAGGACGGCGGCGGCGGAGAACAGATAGAAGGCGACGGCGGCGATGGTCATGTCGTATCGGGACGAACTCTTGAAAGGAGGGAAAGAAGAATCGAGCAAAGGGGGTGGAACGTCGGCGAAAGATAATTAGGCGGGTCGGCGGCGGTCAGGGCGCGTGATTGGCCTCCAATGAATGCATGGCTGGCTGTCCTGGCTGCTGCAGCCTGATGTTCGGTTGACGCCCCTGCTGCATGGGCCGTGGTACATAAGCGCCAAAAATCCGCTGCGCCCCGCCGCGCGAGCGACAGACAGGGGCGTTTCAGATCGCGGCGGGTTGTAGACCGCTCCGACGTGCTTTGCAAAGGGACTTGGGCGGGCCTTTACGCACCAACGGAAAGAAACGTCTGCGCGCCTGTTTGGTCGGGGGGAGCGGGGTTGTCCGGGGTAGCGGGCCCGCTCCCGTTTAAGAAACTCTCGGGACTCGTCCGCACCTTTTTCAGGGCGCGCTCAGCCAGCAGCACGGGCAACAGCCGCAGCCGCAGACCCAAAGAAATTGACGGCGTTGTGGGCGATAATCGGCGCGACCAGCGTACCTGTGCGCTGGCGCAGCCAGAGCAATCCTATGGCCATGAAGGCGGAATAACCCATAGCGACCCAGTCCGCGCGGATAGCGCCTTCAGTGAAATAGGGGCCGTGGCCGAGCTTAAAGAGAATTACCGTCAGCGCGCCGGCGAAATCGATGGGCGCGCCGTAAATCGTAACAGGGCGCGAAGACGCAGCCAGAGTGAGCGCGAGCAAAAGCGCGCCCCGATACATGGGCTCTTCGGCAAAGCCAGGCATTGTCGCCTGAAAGACAAACCGCTCAAGACTTGCGCCCGGCGCGTCGCCTTGATCAGTGAGAACAACGTTCAGCGCCATTGCGGCGAGGACGAGAAATGCGCCAACAAAGATTGCAGGCGCAACGGACCCTACGCGCCATTTCGCGGTAAATCCTGCGTCGGCAAGCCGCTTGCCGCGCGCCACGCTCGTCACAACGAAGATCGCAATAATGGCGATTATGATCTCGCCGAGTTTTCCCGCCCAATTCCACTCCCACGCCCAAGCGACCGGTATGAGCCGTTCTTCATCAATGAGGGCATCGCCAATGATGTTTCCGGCAAAACCGAGGGCGAAAATGAGGAACGAAGCGATCAGCCAACGGATATCAAGCCGAATCGCTTTGATCGAGGCGAGCGCGAGACTGATCGCCAAGATCGGTCCCCACCAAAGGGTGAAGCTCAGAAGCAGACCCTGCAACGTTCGACGCCCATTTCCGTTTGATTGCTTCGGTGGATTATTGTTCGTTCGATGACGGCGCGTTAGTAGCGCCATGGGCGGCGAACCACCCAATAATCTGAGGATAAAGCGCCTCGACGGGCTCGCCCGGCTTGCGCGCCCGATAGAGCCGCAGAAGCTCTGCGTCAAAAGGAGCGAACTGACGGAAACCCCTTCGCTCTATGAGGTTTCGCACCATCGCGTCGTTAGCAATCGAAAAATCAGCGTCCGTCAGCCGGTCCGCGTAATAAAGGCTGACCAGCCCCCAGTTCATGTATTCGTTGAATAGCATCTGCGGCCCGACGTAATATTGGGCAGCAAGATCGTCATCCGCCCAAAATTCTCTTGGTTCAAGCGAAGAGGCGATCAAGTCTTGATAAGCTCTGGCCGTGGGATTGATGTAGCCGTGGTTCATTTCCGTAAAGAGGATCGTAGAACGTCTGACCGCGCCACCAGAAATGCTCATGCCGTGTACTGGATCATATGGAAAATTTATGTGCGGTTGTAGTTCGCGATATCCATCCGCCTCAAACGCGGTCAAAGATTGGTTGTAGGCAACCAGAGGCGAAAAGACGATTTTGATGCCGTCGTAAGGCGGGACGGACGGAAACTCGCGCATCAGCCATTCGTTCATTGCCGAGACATCCGCCTCAACTTCGAAAAAGCGAATTTGCTCCGAATACAGTTCTTGATGCGCGGCGTAGAATTCCCGAAACCCGCTTTGCTCGGCAAAACCCTGCAGATCGTTAATGTACGGAATGATATTGTTGTTATAGTCATTGTCAAAACCAGCGCGATTATAGATCGGGCTCCTGACAAGTGAGCCGTCTGGCGAGAATAAGATCGTGTACGCGTTCATTTTAAGAGAGAAGTAATTGAAGATATTCTCCTTCAGCGCCTCATCAATGCGGGAGACAAGCGGATGGTGAGCGAAGCGGTCAAAATGCGCGCGAACAGCGTTGTAGTAATCCGATTTTTGATAGACGAGATTTGGATCGGCAATCGCCGTCGGCGTAATGGCAATCACGATATTCACAAGTTCATATGGCTCCGGCACCTCGACGGTCGTCCGGCCACGATAGGCGGCCTGATATTCCGGCGTGAACCGGGCCCGCGGGGGCGTAAGTACCGCCGTCACCTCTACAATTCTCTCTTTGCCGCCAATTGTGATCTCGAGGCTGCGAGTCTGGTCAGGAATGAAATCGGCGCACGCGCGCGCATCGCCGTTCACAAAGCAAACCTTGCTTGGATCGGTCTTCCAAATGGGAACCCAGATGGCGTCCGGATAGTCATCTGCACTGCGCTGACCAAGAAACACTTCTTTTTCATCGACAAGAACAGTGACGTTCGGCGTTACCGCCACGAGTCGAAAACTTTCCGTCCGCTCGGATCCTTGATCGTCGACGGTATCGCCATCCGTGGACTGTTGGTTCGCCAAGCAAGCGGTTAGAAGGCAACCAAGCACAAACGCCGCTAAAATGGTATTCGCTCGCATTCAACTTGCTCCTTTGCGACGCTTGCTTTCGGATGGCTTTCATCAAGGCAATTATAGAAGATAATTATTATTTGTGTACCGATCATAAAACTCGTTCTCCGTGCCATCTAGCGGGTGGCGCCGCCAATCACTTTAGTCAGTGTGCATTCTGATTGTCGGCTTGCGCCACGACAGGCTCGTCACTGCCTTATCTAAGGGCGTGCCAGCGATGGAATTGGTGTAATTACTCATTAGCTTCACGGCCAGACCTAAGACGACCTCCAGTGCATGAACATGACTATAGCCGGCGTCGAAGAATTCATCGCGCTCCGCAGTTGAGATTTTTCCCCGGTTGGCGATCAGCGAACGGGTAAACTTCCGCAACGCCTCCAGTTTGTCATCGGAGAGAGTCGCCCCGTTGCGCAATGCTTCAATTTCAGCCGGCGCTACGCCCGCCCTTTTGGCGAGCAAGCTGTGCCAGGGAACGCAATACTCGCATTCGTTTTCGTAATTGGCGGTCAGATAGACCACCTGCCGTTCGATCGGCGATAGCGTTGTTTCATCGAACAGATCCCACAGGGTTGAATATCCCTGCAGGAGCGCGGGCGCGGACGCCATCACCCGCTCCAGATTTGGGATCATTCCAAAGTTCTTTTTCGTTGCTGCAAGTGCTTGTTGCGCTGCGTCGGGTGCGGAGTCTTCATCATGAAGCGGAAACGTTGTCATTAATCGCCCTCCGGTATTGTTGCCAACGCGCGCTCAGCGCGTCGATACGATAGTCGCCTTTATGTCTGCGCGCGCCGCTTCCGCATGCGCTTGGCGCGACACAACAAGCTGATAGCGCGCCGGAGTTCCTGCGTCTCTTTATGAGCGTCCGCATTTACCCATGACTTTCCGGTCTCGCACGATTGTGATCGGCGCTGATCACGGATGACCATCACAACAACGTAAGGCGCGCCATCGTCAACAACGATGCGCCATAACTTGCGCTTTCATCGCAATTTACAAAAGGAAGCAGAAAGGATGCGATAGAGCCGAATGGCCCTCATCATTACGCCGATGATCAACGGACAAACAACTCGTGACATACGCTCGACTGACGTTGCCGCATTTGGCGATATCGTGAACAAATGTCTGATCGTTGTGACGACGAAGCCGCTTTCACGTTGAATTTATTTTAGAAAGACAATCACGATGCCCGACACGAAAAACTCTAAAAGGCGGATCAGCTTAATCGTTGGCGGCTCCAGCGGCATCGGCAAGGCGACGGCAGAACTCCTGATTTCGCAAGACCGTTTGGTGCGTATCATCGGCCGCGACCCCGATAAGCTCGAGGCCGCGCAGCGAGAACTGATGGCGCTCAATCGCGGT
The DNA here is from genome assembly GCA_041747095.1 of Parvularculaceae bacterium. Taxonomy (GTDB): domain Bacteria; phylum Pseudomonadota; class Alphaproteobacteria; order Caulobacterales; family Parvularculaceae; genus Amphiplicatus. The sequence continues at coordinate 24,011 of JBGTFV010000107.1, read as the reverse complement.
CCAGTCGAGATGGCGCGGGCAAATCTTTATGAGCCAGCTTGCGTGCAGCGCCTTTTGAAGGAGATTGCGGAGGAAGGCGGGCATATAGACCAATTGGTCAACGCAGCAGGATACTTTTCACCGTCTCCTTTCCTCGATCATACGCCTGCAGATTATGACCGCTACCACGACCTCAATCGCGCGATCTTCTTTATCACTCAGGCGGTTGCGCGAAATATGGCGCAACATGGCGGCGGCGCGATCGTCAACATAGGGTCGATGTGGGCAAAGCAAGCAATCAAGGCGACGCCGTCATCGGCCTATTCGATGGCGAAAGCCGGCCTTCATTCTCTAACCCAGCATCTCGCCATGGAACTTGCGGAAAAAGGCATCAGGGTTAACGCCGTTTCCCCGGCCGTCGTCGTGACGCCCATCTATGGCGCGTTTATCGATCCTGAAAAAATCGAGGACACCCTGACATCTGGCTTCAATGCATTCCACCCGATCGGGCGCGTGGGTATGCCGATCGACGTTGCGCGCCATATCGCTTTCCTTTTGTCAGACCACGCGTCGTGGACGACCGGCGCGATTCACGACGTCGATGGCGGCGTCATGGCCGGCCGCAATTGAACGGCCGGTGAGCAGGTCCTTCGGCAACAAGGCCATTCTCCCAAGATGACGACGAAGACCCCAATGATGCGAAATTCGCGGGTCCGTCGTTCCACTAACATTCATCGTAATGCAGTGGACGAAAGCACACGATCGCAACCTCAAAGAAATTGAGCGCCGTTTCTCCCGAACCCCGCGCTCAAAGGCGGCTATCCGGTCACGCCCGGCCGGATAGTCGCCCCTCGCATAACATCTGGCCGGGCTCACTGAAGGAGCGACGCGTTGCAGACGAAAAATAGCCGCCCGATAAATTCCGAGCTTCGTAGCCGGACGTCTTTGCAAAGTGCAGGAGTGCTGGGGGCTGCGCTTTGTCTCCTGTTTTTTGCAACCCCCTCGCGCGCAGAAACCGCCATGGCGGAGGGTGAGCTGACCCAGAATCGTCTGCTGACGATTTCGAACACCAGCTCTGGCCCCGACGCACAGCTTGAAGCGTTCGAGATAGCAAGCGCGCTTTGGGCGATGGCCGAGAATGAGCCCGATACAACGGCGCCAGCTAATACTTGCCCCACGCAAGGCGAGCGACTGTCGGAAAATTATCACGGCGGCGGGGTCGCGTCAGGCGTGCGAGCCAGGCAGCATCTCGAGACATTTGATGAGCTGGACTTTGAGGTATTCAGTAGTCAGGATTGGGCGCGATTGCATCTCAGCCATGCCGATAATGTAACTGTGACGTGGCCAGACGGTCGCGTAACCAGCGGCATTGACGTGCACATTGAAGATTTGAAAAAACTCTTCATCCACGCGCCGGACACGCGCATCAAAATTCACCCGATCCGCATCGGCGCCGGAAAGTGGACAGCAGTCATGGGCGTCATGGAGGGAACTTTCACCAACCCCATGCCGACCGGCGATGGCGACGCCATCGCACCTACAGGGTGCGCATTTGCCGTCAACATGGCGACCATCGCTGTTTGGGAACAAGGGCGCATGATCCACGAATGGCTTTTTTGGGACAACCAAACCTATCTGCGGCAGCTAGGATTTGATCAATAACGCATGGCTGCCGCAAACACCGCCGATCCGCCCTCGGCGACCCAGGCTGGTCCCGACATAACGGAGCCCTGCAACTGAGATTGAATTGAAACCGAGCGATCTCCTACGGGATTTAGAAAAAGCGGCTCGCTTATTAGAAGATCTTACCCGTGATTCGATGTGCTTTTGCTTTGTACTGAATGTTGCAGTCATAGTGTGATTACGACAGAAATAGCGCTGGGGCAGAAGTAGAACGGCGCGCTGGCCGGAGCATTCGAGATGGGAACTGTCTGTTTCGAGAGGGTTGGGCGAACAACGGGAAAAAACGTCCCGGCAATGACGCTTACTTTTCGTTCTATCTTCTCCGCTGCCATAGTGTCCTTCTGTTTATTGGGCGAGGCAGCGGCTGAGGGCTTCGATCAGCAGGAATTTGAAGGTACGCTCCTAACCGTCGCCCGCGAAACGCCAGCCGATTTTAGAGCGATGTCCTCTGCGATAGAGAAGGCTTTAGCCGGACAGTCACCGCAATCCAGTCGGCAAACCATTGACGCGGCTCTCCAGAACGATGGCGTCCGCGACGACCCCCTGCTGCGCGCAGCCCTTCACCGCCGTCTTGGCTATAGCTATTTCGGCGAACAGAATGACGGCGAAGCCAGACGCTATCTCAAACTCGCCAAGTCTGACTTGTCAGGAACGCAATCATGGGACGCGCTAGCCGGTATTGATGTGGCGCTTGGCATCGTGGCTTACCGAAACGATGATTTCGGTTCGGCCGTCAGATACTACCGGGAGGCGCTGGCCACGAATAACGGCGTTCTATCAACAACAATATTATCAACTATCCATAACAACGCTGGCGTATTGTTCTCTGCGCTGGATATGAAAGATCGCGCACTTTCGCACTACCGCCTCGCAGCCGAGAATTCGAGACTAGCGGGTTTTATCTCTGCCGATCGCGCCAATATCGCGTTGCTGTTAAACGATTTGGGGAAGGTTTCCGAGGCGCGCGAGCAAATCGACAGCATACTTGCTGATCCAGCGTATTTCGAAACTCCATCAAATACGGCGATAGCCTACCGCACCGCTATGCGCGTTTATCTCAACGCCGGAGAATTCAGGAAGGCTATTGAATTTGGCGAACTCGCCGCCGACGTGATCGACTATCTGTCGGACCGGTTCCAGGTGCGATTGCAATGCGATTTCGCCAAGGCGCATGATGGGCTCAATGAATCAAGCAAGGCGCTTGCTTACGCGCGGAAATGCTATGAACTGGCGGTCACAGCCGGACAGCCTTGGATCGTTTCCGAGGCAGCGCGAACGCTTGCCCACATCTTGAATGAAAATCAGGATTATGAACAAGCTGCGCACATAGCGCTCGTCGCCCTCGAAAATGGCGAGGTTCACAAAAAATCACTGAGCGAGAAACAAGCACAATTGGTCGCCGGCGAGCTTGCGCTGGATCTGGAGCGGTCGGCGGTCATTGTTGCGCAACGCGAAAAGGAGCTCGCGGATTTGCGTCTTGCGCAGCAAAGGCAACGGTCGGTTCAATACGCCATCATCATCGCCATCTTATCCTTGTTTTCGCTGGCGCTCGCCATCCTTCTGAGAGATCGGCTTCTGAAAACCAGAAAGCTAGAATCTGCCATCAACCTGATCGAAGATCAGAAGCGGTCTCTCGCTCAACTCGCTAATACGCGAGAAACGCTCATTCTCGAGCTGAATCACAGGGTAAAGAACAATCTTCAGGTCGTCGCCAGTCTGCTGGGACTTGAACGTCGGCGGCTGGAGCAAAACGGCGAACCCGAAACGCATATGCGTGATGTCCAGGCGCGCGTGCTCACCATGGCGTCCGTACATGAAGGACTACAGACCTCAGGTTCAAGCGATCTTGTTTCCCTCCGCAATTACGTGGAAGGACTTTCCCAACGGCTCACAAGCCTGCATACGCCGCGGTGTCAGATAAACGTGGACGAGCAGAGCGACGATATGCTGATCGCCATGTCGCAAGCAGCGCCGGCCGGCCTTGTGCTCTGCGAGCTGATCTCTAATTCGGCAAAACATGGGTATAAAGACGATCAAAAGGGCGACATCGACGTGGCTATTAAAGATGGCGTGTCGGAAATCGAAATAAAAGTCACCGATCATGGGCAAGGGTTGCCTGAAGGTTTTTCGCTGAACGGGTCCTCCTCGCTTGGTTTATCGCTCGTTACGGATCTCGTGAAGCAGATGGAAGGACAGATTTTCTGGCGTAATATCGAAACGGGCGGGGTTGAGTGGCGTTTGCTTATTCCGCCGACAAGTCAGTGTGGAGCGCAAGCAATATGAGCATCAGCGCACTAATCGTCGAAGATGAGGCGGTCAGCGCCCGCGACCTCAAGGATATCATGCAGCACCTTGGGCATAAGGTTTGCGGCGTCGCCTCCTCTTATGATCAGGCGGTATCGCTTGCCGACGCCTGCAAGCCGGAAATCGCTTTGCTTGATATAAAGTTGAAGTCGAAATTGTCTGGCGTCGACGTTGCGCGCTATCTGCGCGAGCATCATACGCTGCCGATTGTCTTCCTGACATCAAGGTCGGATCCGCAAACGGTGCAAGAGGCAAGAGCGCTCAAGATCAACGGTTATATTATTAAGCCGTTTACTGAGGAAATTGTCTATGCCGCCGTAGAGACGGCGTTCGGAAATTTTCTTGACGCCTCTTTCGAAGAAACCGCATCGCCCGAGCAGGTTGTCGCCAAGGGCGGACTGGCTCCTTTTTTAGCGCGACGCATTGAAGCGTATATTTCTGAGCATTTTCAGTCCCAACTCACGCTGGACGATCTGGCGCAGCGCGCCGGGCTTAGTCGGTTCCACTTTGCAGCATCATTCAAACAGACGTTCGGCGAACCGCCGCACCGGTATGTGATATTGAAGAGGATCAACTACGCGAAAAAACTGCTGCTCGAAACGGATATGTCCGTAACTGACATATCCGCAGATGTAGGGTATGAAAATCAAAGTCACTTCACAACGCTTTTCCGGAGAGAAGTGGGGTTGCCCCCGGCAACCTATAGGAAACAGAAGCGGGCGTAGGAAATAGCGCTGACGCCGAAATTCAATGGCTCGATTTGTATCTCGCACCCATGAAGTCGATGAAGACGCGTACCTTCGCTGACAAATGACGGTTTTCCAGATACACGGCAAATATGTTCAGGTCATAATCGAGTTTTCCGGAAAATAATTCCGTCAACCTGCCCGATTGCAGATCATCCCGAACAACATACTCCGGGCACAGCGCTATACCGGCGCCGCTGACCACAAGCTTGCGCACCGCGGTTGCACTGTTGACGCGGAACTGAGATCTTACTGGCACAAAGTAAGTTTCCTCGCCCTCGCGAAAGCGCCATCGTTCGCTGTTCCGAAAATTAGTATCGATTATGCATTCATGTTCATGAAGGTTCGATGGCGATGATGGCGCGCCGGCATGCGCCAGATATGAAGGCGCCGCGCAGCAGACGATTGGGGCAGCGCCCAGCTTACGGGCGATCAGGTTAGAATCCTCAAGCTGGCCAATGCGAATGGCGAGATCGACGTTTTCGTCAATGAGGTTCACGAACCTGTCAGTGAGCTTTAATTCGACCGTGACTTCCGAATAAGCAGCCGTAAAATCTCTCAGCGCTTCGACGAGATACAGCTCTCCGAAAGTCATTGGGCCGGCAATAACAAGATGGCCCTTAGGCTGCGCCTGAATCGCGCCGACAACGCTGCGCATCTCCTCGTAATCTTCAATGAGCCGCAAACACCTCGGATGAAACGCGCGGCCAGTATCGGTCAGGGCGACCCGCCGCGTCGTTCGGTTGAGCAACCGGGCCCCGAGGTCGTTCTCGAGTGACTTTACATATTTGCTCACCAGTTGCGGGGTTAACGAAAGCCGATCCGCGGCGGCGGTGAATGATTCGGCTTCCACCACCGCCGCGAAGCTCCGCAGCTTGTCAAAGGTGTCCATATTATATCCATTATATGGATAGTGTATCCATAATGCGATCCTTTTTCCTTTTTATGTTGGGTGTCAAGTTTCATGTGTCGCCGCAGCCAGAAAGGTTGCCCCGGCAACAACAGCGCTCTCTTGGCGCGTCATTTTCGAAGGAAACAGTCATGATTGACACCGTTACTGCCCCTTACGCCGCCTTCGCTCTTCGATCCTCTCTCGGCGGTCTTTTTCTCGCACATGCCGGGCTCAAGGCGTTCGTTTTCACGCCGGCCGGGACCGAGCAGTTCTTTACGTCGCTTGGACTTCCCGAGGGCCTTGCAACGGCGACGATTGCGATCGAAGCGCTCGGCGGACTGGCGCTCATCCTAGGCATCGAAACACGCAAGGTTGCGTTGGCGCTTTTGCCGATCCTGATCGGATCGATCGCGTTCGTGCACGGCGCGAACGGATGGCTTTTCACCAATCAGAACGGAGGCTGGGAATTTCCGGCTTTCTGGGCCGTCGCCTTGATTGTCCAGGCGCTACTCGGGAACGGAGCATTTGCGCTCCCGATCAAAGCGTTCGCACCTGCCGCAACAAGACCTGCTCTGGCTGGCTAACTGCAACAACAACCCCCCAACGAAGGATAATCACTATGCTGAAGTTCTCCAAAAACACGTCGCGCGACAGCATTGAGAAACTCGATGCGGAGCTGAACGCCGCCATTCTATCTGGCAAAGGGCTAGACGCGTTCGAGACGTACTACGCTGAAGAAGTCGTGATGCAGGAAAATGACAACGAACCGACGGTTGGCAAGGCCGCCAATCGACTCCGCGAAAAAGCGTTTTTCGAAGCCATCACTGAATTCCGGGGCGCCGAGGTGCTTGCAACCGGCAGCGGAGACGGCGTCACGTTTTCTCATTGGCGCTTTGACTTTACCCACCGGGATTGGGGCGTGCGCAACTACCGTCAGGTCGCCGTGCGCACCTGGAAGAACGGAAAGATCATTCGCGAGGTCTTTCACTACGGCGCTTGAGCCTGTCTTCGGGGCGCGCGGCAATCTACGCGCGCCCTTGGAGACCTAATCGATCAGTTTATGACAGCTTCATCCGTATCTTGACGTTCAGCGTTTTGATCGCCGGAAACCTTGAGGAAAACGTTATGCTACCCGCACTTTTCATCCCCCATGGCGCGCCTGATCTTATCTTGACAAATGAGCCGTCACGCAAATTCCTTGAGGCGCTATCGGAAAATTTTCCCAGGCCGCGAGCCATAGTGGTTATCTCAGCACATTGGGAAGCGCCGCAACTTTCCCTCACCACAGCGACAGCGCCGAAAACATGGCACGATTTCTCAGGCTGGCCAGCGCCGCTCTATGACCTGAACTACCCTGCCCATACGGACGCCGCCGCCATCGACCGAATCACCGAGCTTTTCGAGGAAAAAGGGTTGGCGGTGAAACACGACCATGATCGCCCCTATGATCACGGCGCCTGGATTCCGTTGATGCTTGCCTATCCGCTAGCGGATGTTCCCGTGATTCAGTTGTCATTAGTCAATGGCGCCAGCGCGCGGCAGCATTTCGATATAGGACTATTGCTTGCGCCGCTACGAGCAGAAGGTGTGCTTGTTATCGGATCGGGATCGACAACCCACAATCTGCGCCGTCTGGCTCCGGAAGGATCTCCGCCGCCGGATTGGGCGCTCACTTTTGACGAATGGCTGCAAGACGCGATCTCGCGGCGGGACATTCGTACCCTAACGAATTATCGAACTGTCACTGAGGCAGCGTCTATCGCTCATCCCACGCCAGAACATCTCGCCCCATTGTTCGTCGCTCTCGGCGCAGGCTGGGCCGGCGGTCAGGCTCGGATGATTCATAGCAGCTACACGTACGGATCGATCGGCATGACGAGCTTCGCATTCGGGACAGCGGACGAAATTGGCTATTCGCCGAAGGCGGAAGCAATCAGAAAAACTGACGCCCCGACCAGTATTTATAACGACAACCACTCTGCCAAGCATCCCAGAATTGCCGCAGCGGCGCTCAACCACAACTAATTTAACGCCTTCGAAACATCACGAAAGATTGAAACGCGCGGCGTCCTCTACCCTTGGGGCATTCGTTTAAGGAGGTGGAAATGTACGATGACACGGTATTAAAAGGTGTGATTGACCAATCCGATAACGACGATAGATGGGATGCTCCGTCGCGATACCGTTCGCGTGCATCCTACTCGAACACCGACGCGGTAAAGCACCTCGCTCACGACATCCGCGGCCTACTCGCATTGCTGCAGATACAAATTGATGCCGAAGGCAACAATCGCCCGACCTCTTTCGACAAAACGCGCACCGTTATGCAGCGGACCATCGACAGGAGCGTTGCCTATTGCAGCGACCTGATCCGCCAGCCGCCGCCAGATTTTGTGGATGACCGCGCCGTCCGGATAGACGATCTGATTCACGATGTTCTTGCTGTCGCCGCGCCACTTGTGGAGCTACAGGGCACCAAGGTGAAAAGCCTTGCGTCAGATGGCGAGATCAGCGCTCATCATGCGATCTCGGTCCACCGTATCCTTTTAAACCTTGTACGGAACGCCTTGCATGCCATGGCAAGCGTCAAGGACCGGAATTTGAAAATTGAAGCTGCGATCATCCGCGACAAAATCAGGATCGACGTCGTCGATACCGGGCCCGGGCTGCCAGAATTCGTACTTGAGGCTTTGTTTCCACGTTTTAATCGGTCCTCGTCGCATCCGCGCGTTTTGGGGCTCGGGCTTCCGTCAAGCATTGCTCTAGCAAAATCGATTGGCGGTCGTTTGATCCTGCTGCGCTCCGGACCGGAAGGGGCTGCATTCCGCCTTGAGGCGCCGACGGCTTTGTCGATTCGTGAAGGACACGACGCAAATCAGATTTCGAAACGCCAGCCGCACAACTCCGTTCACGACTCATTGATCTGACCCTTCGTGCCTCTGGAATACGCGATACCTCGCCAATAACTCTTTTCCGTCTGCCAAAACGTGCTTGCCACCCTCACTCAACAAGAAAAGGAGAATGAAATGTCGAGAATACCTACACCAAAAACGATCAGTGACGCGCCCGCCGCCTCGCAGGGTCTGCTCGATGCCGTCACGAAGCAACTCGGCTCCGCGCCGAACATGTTCCGCCTGATCGGCAACAGCCCGGAAACTCTCGAAGGGTATCTTGGCCTCAACGGCGCCCTTGCGAAAGGCAAGCTTGCTGCAGCCACGCGCGAACGCATCGCCCTTGCCATCGCAGAAATCAACGGCTGCTCGTACTGCATGTCTGCCCATACCTATCTCGGAAAGAACCTTGCCAAACTTGACGACGTGGAAATCGCCGCCAACCGCAAGGGGCGTTCCAACGACGCGAAAGCCAGCGCCGCAGTCGAATTCGCGGTGAAGATCGCGCGAAACCGCGGCCGGGTTTCAGATGCGGATGTGTCGGCAGTGAAAGCGGCGGGCTATTCGGACGCCGAAATCGTCGAGATCGTTGGTCATGTCGCGCTCAATACGCTGACAAATTACATGAACGAAGTGTTCGGCACCGAGATCGATTTCCCGGTTGTACGCGTCGAAGCCGCTTGAGACATTCCGGCCAGATCAGATGAAGCGAGCCGCTCCCGCGCAACTGCGTGGGAGCGGACAGCAAGATTGCGGAGGCTGCCTTGAAGTTTAATCCATTCAAGTCACGCCGACAGGTGCTGGTTGCGACCGGCGCCGCTTTAGCGACATCGACAGCAACGTTCTCCGGCTATGCCGATCTATTCAGGAGCCCCGATATGACCCGGCCACCCCTTCCACCGTTTACCGAGGAATCAGCAATTCAGAAGGTCCGGCTCGCTGAGGACGGTTGGAACTCCCGGGATCCGGAGAAGGTATCGCTTGCTTACACGCCTGACAGCATTTGGCGAAATCGCGCAGAGTTTCTTCAGGGTCGCGACGAAATTGTCGCTTTCCTCCGTCGCAAATGGATTCGGGAACTCGATTATCGCCTGATCAAGGAGATTTGGGCGTGGCGTAATAATCGTATCGCCGTCAGATTCGCCTACGAATTTCGCGACGACAGCGGGAATTGGTTCCGCGCCTACGGGAATGAAAACTGGGAATTCGGCGCCGACGGCCTGATGCAACGGCGCATTGCCAGCATCAATGAACACGCCATTCGGGAAAGCGATCGCAAATATCACTGGCCGCTGGGCCGGAGGCCAGACGATCATCCGGGGCTTTCCGAACTTGGGTTTTAGCCGTCGGGCGATCGAGTAGAATTTATCGGTTGGCCGCTGTTACGCGTACGTATTTCTTCTTCCGATTGCCGGCGGCGAAAGCGAGGCCGGCAAGCGCTGAAAGCAACAAGGCGGTTGTCGCAGGGGCCGGGAAAACCGGCGTTTCGTCAATTGCTGGATCTTTTAAGACTGCCAATTTCAACTGTCGGTCCCCTGGGTCAGTTAACGTCGCCATACCCTGCGATTCGCTGGCGTCGTCGTTCACAATGCTTTGCGCTATGTTTTGCTCTAAATTCAGCCCTTTTAGGTGGTTTGCGAGACGGTCGCCCGAAATCGTGAGGATCGACCGGCCAGCCTCTGACGCACCAGCCCAGCGATCGCTCGCTTCAGCCGCGCTGGAAGCAAGCAACATCGTCGCCATAGCGATTAGAGATAATAGTACCGACACTGACTGACCTGTGCTCGAGGGAAACATGCGCGCCCGGACTTCAAAATAGCCCTCAATCTCGGCGACTCGCCCTTCAATAAGGGGTTCATGGCGCGCGATCTGAAGCGTCGGAATGTACTTAACGTACGCGTTGCGCTTTTCGCGGCGAGCCGATCCCGCGATACCGCAGCAGCGATAAATCACGCCCAACCCCCGATGCTGCGGCATCGCCCGCCGGGCGTGGGGCAAGTTACCTACGTGGTGGAATGGCGAAGTCCAGGTTTGCGCAATGAGACGCAGTGAAAACGCCGCGGCGGTTGAGGCGGCGAGACATCACAACCGAGGCGCAAAGACGCCACACACCCCACGAAACTCAGCTCGCTTCAATCGCCAGACGCGCAAGCGAGGGGAGCGACTTCGATCGTGTCTTCTTCATGATCGCCGCCCGATGGTTTTCAACCGTCCGCTGACTGATCCCGAGATCGGCGGCGATATTCTTGCTAGGCTCGCCCGCCAGCACGCGATTCATGATTTCAAGTTGTCTTGGCGTCAACCCGGCCAGTTGACGTCTTGCTGCCGACTTACGCGCGAACACCGCATTTGCATCTTTCGACTCCGCGAACGCCTTCTCGATGCTCTTGACGAGCGATTTTCGACTGACCGGCTTTTCGAGAAAATCCGAAGCGCCGGCTTTTATTGCGTCAATGGCGATTGCGACATCGCTCCGCCCTGTAATGACGATCACCGGCACCTGATCGCCCCGCTCTTTCAGTTTTTGAAGCAAATCGAGGCCGCTCATCCCTGGAAGATAGGCGTCAACCAGAAGGCACGCCTTCTTCTCAGGATCGTAATCGGCGAGAAATTCCTCGCAGGACGTGAATGACAAAACATCGTAGCCTGAAACGGCGAGAACCTGACTGAGGGTCTCCAGCATTTCTACTTCATCATCGACGATATAGACGGCGCGGGCTGGGCCGACGCTGACTTCATCTTCTGGCGACTCGCCGGTTTCCGCTGTTGGCGGAAGAAGTTGCGCAATGACTTTGGCCAGCCTCGCCGGGTTTACGGGCTTGCTGAGGTGAATGCAGTTTTCACTCGCGATCTCGCGCAGGGTCCTTGGCGTTATGTCGCCTGTCAGGACGATAATCGGAATTTCGGCTTGCAGCTGTTTCTGAAGATCAATCGCTGCCTTCAGTCCGCTATCCCCTCTTCCAAGATTAAAGTCGGCAACGATAACGTCTGGCTTGATGGTCGCCGCCTTCACGCGTGAAAGCGCCGCTTCGCCGTGGGGCGCGGCTAGAACGATATATCCTTCATTCGTCAGCGTCAGATTGAGGAGTTCGCTCACCTCGGGATCGTCTTCAATGATCAGTATAGCGCCGGTCCTCGGCGCCTCTGAAGGCTCGTCGATTGTTGGGAGCGACAATGACTCCGCACGAGTCGAAGGCGCTTTCGCGATTTCCGTCTCAATCGAAAAGATCGACCCTCTGCCGGGTACGGACCTTACCGAAACCTCGTGATTTAGAAGCTGGCCGACGCGCCGGACAATCGCCAATCCGAGTCCGAGACCGGCGCCCCGGCCACCAATTCGATTTTCAAGTTGAATATGCTCGTCGAATATCGGGCCGATATCGTCCAATGGTATGCCGACCCCGGTATCGCACACTTTAATCTGCAGCTTTCCTCGCCGACGTCGACAACCGAGCAACACGCCGCCCTCTTCTGTGTATTTAAGGGCGTTGGAAATTATGTTGCGCAGCATCTGCTCGAGCAAGTGCCGATCGCTGTGTATATAAAGGCTACAAGGCACGACGCGCAAAGTCAGGCCGAGCGCTTCTGCCTGCACGTCGAAATCATCCTTCATCCGAAGAAGCAGTTCGCCGACATCGATTTCCTCGATCTCCGGCTGAACGACGCCCGCCTCGATATGGTTGAGGTCGAGCAGGGTATTGAGCATGTTCGACATGCTCGAAAGTGATTTTTCAAATCGCCGGAGAAGCGCGATCGTCGACGCCTCGGTCACCTCGCTCTCAATCAGCCCAAGGAGCAACGATAGGGTCTGCAGGGGCTGGCGCAGATCATGGCTTGCGGCCGCCAGAAACCGCGACTTCGCTGTGCTCGCGAGGTCCGCCTCGCACTTGGCGACCGCGAGAAGGTCGGTGATTTGCTTCCGCTCGGTAATATCCGTGTAAGTAATGACGACGCCGGCGACGCGATCTTTGGCGGATTCGCGCGTTCGGTACGGCAACATGCGCCGAATGTAAAAGCTGTCCGATTCCGACCGGATTTCGCGCTCGATCGCGTCATGCTGTTGCAGCACTGCCCGCGCGTCGGAAAGGAGGTGCAGGTCAGGGGCAAGCGCGCTGAGGTCCGCAAGCGGCCGGCCGATGTCGCCGGGGATAACTTTGAACATCAGCCGGGTCGCGGGGGTAAAAAACCGGATATTGAGATCGGTGTCGAGAAATAATGTCGCGACATCGGTGCTGTTCAGCACATTCGCGAGATCGTTCGAGGTTGTGCGTTGCAGATCGAGCGCTTCGTGCAATTGCGTGTTCAATGCTGTCAGTTCCTCATTGAGGGACTGAAGTTCCTCCTTCGAGGTCAGCAATTCTTCGTTGGTCGACTGGAATTCCTCGTTGACCGAAAGCGCTTCCTCATGGATCGCGCGCTGTTCCTCGCCGGAAATTTCGAGATTTCTGATCGCGCCAAGAAGCTCGGTGCGCGTCGCCTCCAGCTCCATCTCGAGATCGGCGACGCGGGCGCTGTCTTTTGGATCCGGCTGACCACTGCGCGCGGCAGTCGTCGCCGGCTCCTCAATGAAGCAGATCAAAATCAAATCGAGGTCGCCATGCGTGACCGGATGGGCCTCAAGCCGGAAGGCGCTGGCATTATCCCCGCTACCCGCTTTCATGCCGGGAGAGGACGCGCGCGCGCCCTCCTCGGTTGCCTTGTGAACGATTGCACGCAATCTGGCGCGCAAATCTGACTGCGTCATCGCCAGCAGATCGGTCGTAGGCTGGCCCGCTCCGACCTTTAGATAGCGACCAATGGGGCCGATGAAATAGAGGCATTTGAATTTCCGGTCGACCAGAACCGCGGCGGGCGCGTAACTCTCGCTGATGATTCCGGCGCACAGATCCGCGTAGGCGCTATCGCGATTTGCAGCAGCGGCAAGGCCATTCGGCGGCTCTTTTCTGTCGCTTTCGATCTGGTAGGTCGAATAACCGAACCTCGCCGGCCGTCCGCGTCCGACTTTGCGGAAAACGCGACCGGATTTCGACAGCGTCTCAAAACGCCCTTCCTCTGAATTCAGCGTTTCGGACGTGCCAAGAACAAGCACGCCACCCTTTCTCAGCGCGAAGTCGAATAACGAGGTTACTTTCGCTTGCGCATCCGGCCCGAGATAGATCATCAAATTCCGGCAGCAAACCATGTCGAGGCGCGAGAACGGCGGATCGCTCAGAACATCCTGCACCGTAAAGATGACCGACGAGCGCAGGTCAGGCGAAACCCGGTATCCGCCATCTTCCTTGCTGAAGAAGCGGCTGAGGCGATGGGCGGCCACATCCGCGGATATCGACTCTGGATAAATGCCTTCCCGGGCCCGCGCTACAGCGTCCGGGTCTGCGTCAGAGGCGAAAATCTGAAGTTTGATGTTGAGGCCGCTCGCTTCGAGCTGCTCGCGAAACAGCATGGCGAGAGAATAGGCCTCTTCGCCGGTACTGCATCCCGCCACCCAAATCCTGATCGGTTGGTCGGCGGACGCCTCGCGGATCATTTCCGGAACGATGTTTTCGGACAGGAAGTCGAAGACGTTGGCGTCACGGAAAAAGCTCGTCACGTTGATCAGCATTTCGGCGGCGAGCTGTTCCAGTTCGCCGTTGTCGCGGCGCAATAGGTCGAGATATTTTCCAATATCGCTGACCCCCATCGACAGCATTCTCATTCTGCGTTCGAGGCGCCGCAGAAGAGTTCCCTTTTTGTAAAGCGAGAAATCGTGCGCCGTCCGCGTGCGCAGCATTTCAATGATTTCGTCGGGGAATTCCCATTCCACGACGACGGGCGTTGAACCATGCTGGACCGGCGTTTCGCTTTTTTGCTGATCGCGCTGCGTAAGAGCGCGCGCGATCTTGGCGATCGGAAGGACGAGATCGACGCTGCCCGTCATGATCGCGCTGCGAGGCATGCCATCAAAGGCCGCCTCGTCTGGGTCCTGCACGATGACCAAGCCGCCTTTTTCCTTGATCGCGCGAAGCCCCAGGCTGCCGTCAGCGCCCGTTCCCGAGAGAATGACGCAGATTGGCGGCGTGTCGCAGTCCTCCGCCATCGACCGCAGCAGAAAATCAAAAGGAAGCCTCGCCCCGTGATGCGGTTTCGGACTTGAGAGCCGCAAGGCGCCGTCTTTGGTCGACAGATAGGCGCCGGGCGGGATTACGTAGAAGCAGTCGGACTCGAGATTCATCCCGTCCGTCGCTTGCCGCACCTTCAGTTGCGTGTGCGGTGTAAGCAGGTCGACCATCATGCTTTCGTGCGTCGGGTCGAGATGCTGCACCAATATAAACGCCATGCCGGCGCCGACCGGAAGATCGGCTATCAATTGGCGGCAAGCATTGAGGCCGCCAGCGGAAGCGGCAATCCCTACGACGATGAGTTTGCGATTTTTTTTCTTCGGGCGCTTTACGACACCCGCCGGCGGGGTTTGTCGGCCGGGTGATTTATTAAGGCCATTCGCATGACTTGCCGTCGATATCGTGTTCACTCGCGTCTCGAATGCTCCCAAATATTTGTGATTTACGTCTGTACTTAACACATCCACGCGACGAAATACGATTAATCGTTGTTTTCAATCGCCAAAGCCCGGTTCTTAATTCTTGAGTAGTTTCCGAGCCTCGCGCCGCGCCGCGACGCAGCTTATCTTATTGTCGGCTGTAGCCTGTTGCGTCAGCCAGCCTGCCCGCCGCGTCTCTCTCGCCGCGGGTTTGGATCGATTGAGGGCTTACGGCTCTTGCTGCCCAGCGTTACCGTGGTTCCTGCAATCGAAACCTTTGGAACGTCTGCCTGGGGGAGGTTCCGAAGAAAGCCCCGTGACTGCCAGCTCGCTGCCCCGTGTAACGCAGTCAGTCACGGGGTATTATTGCCCGGCGCCCGTCGTAATGCAACCACGGCCTAAAGCAACCTCGGCCAATTCACGTTGAGGCGACCCTTGTTTCAATCGTGATACTCTGCGATGCGCCGTCGCCATCTGGCGGGATAGCAACGCCATCTACAGCGATGAATGGTCCTGAAGGATTCAATCAGTCCATTAACGGAAAAACCGCTGACCCCACCAAGTGAGGTCAGCGGCTCTTTGGCGTTAGCGAAGCATGATGGGCGAGAGCGTGCCATGCATCACAGTTACCGCCAGTTGCGGTGGGCGCCGCAATCAAAAACGTATCAGCGGTTAACACGAGCAAACAGTCTCGGAATCTACTCATTCCAGCGATTACGCCATTAACATCCGTTAACGGACGGATTAAAAATGATCGCAGTCGCGCCGTCGCAAGCCCCTCGCCGTGAGGCCGGAAAGCCAGCTCGATACCCGCGATTGGGTAACATCCGATCCTCCCCCGGCTCCATCGCAAAGGTTAACAAATGCGGTGAGAGGTCAGGCGTTCTGCACCGTCATGCGCTGCCTATGGCGGACCGCAACGCGCCTCTCCTTGAACAAGTCGCCGACGCTGCGACGATCCGAAAAAGGAGGCATTTTATGAGCCATCTAGATCCAGCCGAGCTAGAGACGTGCCTTCCCGGGCTCTATCGCTACGCAAACTCCCTCACCCGAAATAACGACCAGGCGCTCGACCTCGTTCAGGACTGTGTGGAGAGGGCGTTGAACAAGTCGCATCTGTTTGACGGCGTCAATCTGCGTGCGTGGCTGACAACGATCTGTCGTCGCTTGTTTCTGAATGAAATCAGAAAGCGGAAGTCTCGGGGCGTAGATGTGCTCCTTGATGACGCCCATGCAGGATGGGGCGCGGTCGACGCCGAGCAGGACATCAAGCTGCAATATAAATCCGTTATCGGAGCTTTGAGCACGCTTTCCGCAAACGATCAAAAAGTGATCTTGATGATTGCCTTCGAAGGATTGAAATATCGCGAGGCGGCCAAAAAACTGGCAATCCCGACCGGGACCGTCCGCTCACGTCTATCGCGCGCCCGGTCGCGGCTATTGGAAGCCGCCGACAGCCAAGGCGTGCGCATCCCGTCCGAGTTGGCCCCGGTCATTCAGAGCGGCGTCTACGCAAAGTTTCAACGCGAGAAACAAGCCGCCGCCTTGATGCGATCCAGCGCGCCGGATGAAGCGAAAAATGGACAACAGTGCGTCAGGGCCGCCGGTGATCGAGCCGAGGTTCTCCGTTCCGGTCAAATTGCCAAGCCCACCAGAAAATCACCCGCCAATGACCGCGCCGGGAATGCCTATAGCGATGCCGCCAATAAGACCAAAATAGTTTCCGAGGACGCCGGCGATCTAGCAAGCGATGGCCTCGATCAGCCGCCATGCTAATACGCTTTCAAAGGCCATGCTTAGAGCCAGGTCCCGGCCTGTTGGATCGAGGTTTTTCTCAATGGTTTTTTACCCGATGAGTTTTGACCGGCCGGAACGCCGCGACGCTCAATCGGTTCCGGAATGATTTCCACTCGATGGAACGTATGCCGGTGAGAGGCGTTATCTCCGTGCAGCAACCGGCACACCCGCGCGTGCCCAGGAGATTCACCATGCAATACACAACACCAACGGATAAACCGACCGATAAAAAATTCGAAGGAGACACGAACGGCCGTGGCGGCTCTGCCAAAGGAATGGCGGAAAAGGTAGATAACGTCATTCATGACGTCGGGACCTCGGCAATGGAGAAGGGCAAGGATGTCCTCCATGATTTGCAGGACAAAACGGACGAAGTCACAAAAGACATGAAGGCGTTTTATGCCGACGGCGCAGCCATTCTTCGCAGAAGGGTCGCTGACCAACCCGTCGCATCTATCGGCATCGCGATGGCGGCCGGCGCTCTTCTCTCACTCATGATGTTCCGGAGATAGAAATGGCGCCGCCGATTAAAGCCACTTTGATGAAACATGTCGGCGCGCCCGCAATGACGGCGGTGAAAACCGCCGTCACGTTCGGCGGATTAGCCTTCATCGGGGTCGCCTTTGTGTGCATCGGCATCCAGTCCGAACTGAGCAGATGGATGAGCGAAGGCGCGGCCGCAATCCTGATCGGGGCAACGCTGCTTATCGGTTCCTATGTCTTCTTTGGCCGGAACTCGGAGACTGATACCGAAACGGCTACTGCTGCCGAGAAAATCGACGCCAGGGAGCCGGATCAAGCGATCTCCAAAGCCACCAGCTCGATTGTTTCATCCAAGTTGAATGAGGTCGCGCGTACCGCTTTCATTGGTCTTGTCGCGCGCCGCCCAATTACCATGCTCGGGGTCGCTACTGCAGTTGGCGCTGCGATGCTGGCCGTTGAAGCAGACAAGAATACCCGCGCCGCAAACGGGCGAATGCCCGCCTGAGGCGACGAGCGAATGCACTCGCAGCTGTGGGGAGCAAACCTCGCGCGCAAATCTTGCGTGTTACAGAAATATCATCCGTACCCAGCTGGACTGTAAGCGGAACAAAACTCCAACAAAATCGTTTTTAAGGTGGAGGGCGACCAGTTGCCGGCGTTCACACCGGCGGGGAGTTTTGTATGAGTCAGCCCGTAAACTTCACTTTGAAACGCATTAAGCAAACCGGCGCCACCAGCATCCTCGCACTCGCATCTGTCGGCTGCGCAACTTACGCGAACGACGATCGGTTCAGAAATTCAGGTAATTATTCTCCCGCACAATCCGAGGACTCAAACATCGGTGGCGCCGACTATTTTCCATACAGCGGTGCAGGTCGCGGGATCGACGCTGCTCGAGAGGCCCACCGAATGTATTCCCCCGATCGCGCCGAACAACTCGACGGCAATTGTGAGCGCGTCGTAAGAATAAACCGTGGCGAAACGTTATCGTATCTTGCCGAGTATTGTGATGTATCCGTTGCGTCAATCATTGCCGCCAACCCTGACATTGGCGATCTGCGTTACATCGCTGTTGGCCAACAATTCTACATCCCGGAACAGCGCGCCAATATCTATGAAGGGTATGCGCAAAATTTCGACCGCACCGAGCCGGTTAATCCCGGCATTGACCCCAGTTTTGACGACGGTGCTGACGACGGTTCATATCAGCGCAATGCAAATGCGCGCGGCGACAATCAAAGCGGCAATTTTCATCTGGTGCAGCGAGGGGACACGCTCGGCGACATTGCTGCGCGATACAATGTCTCCGTGCCGGACATCGTCACGCTCAATCCCGACGTCCGTCCCCGCAATCTTGAAATAGGCGATCGAGTTTATCTTCCGGAATTCGCACGCACCGCATCGCATTCCGGCCAAGCTGACGACAGCGCGGATAGCGAGCCCTTGCTTGATGACCGGCGCCCAACAGTATCTTTTTCGCCAGTTCGCGGGCCCCGCGATGGGGAGATCAGATTGGTTGGGGGCAATTTTGGCAACCGTGAGCGGGTCGTCATTCTTTATGGAGACCATCGCGACAGGCTTTCAGAAATTCGCACGATAGAAGCCGACGCGCGTGGCGACATCAATGAAATCATCCGCCTGCCGGACGATTATCAGAACAGCGAAGCCTATTTTGGCATGCAACGCGGAAACGAGGTCTATGTGAGCGAAACCGCGTATAAGGTCGAATTCGCCGAAGAGAGCCGTGGGATTTTAAGAAGCGATTACGAATCCATCCCAGGTCTGCTGGAGCGCCGCAGCGAGCCATTATCCGCCGCCACGCTGACAGCAACCAATAGCGATGTTAACCGGAATGATGCTGTCTCACTTTCGGCCATTGGTTTTCCGCCGAACACGGTGGTGGCAATCTATGGCGGGCCGAGCCGGGACACGCTGATGAAAATCTCGGCAATCAGAACTGACTCGTCCGGGCGCTTTGAGACCGAAGTTCGCGTCCCGGATAATGTCAAAGGCGACACGGTTCTGTTCGTCGCCGCTGTTGACGACGGCTCTAGCGCTTACTTCTCCGAGCGCGTTCGCGTCCATTCGACAGAGCGTGCGCTTGACGACCACCCCGAAGACCGCGGCGTATCGATGATGGTTCCGGAAGCAGATGGGTCGCGTGAAAAATATTGAGGACAGCAAGTCGATTATGCGGGGCGAGTTCGAAATGCTCAAACGAGTCCGGCGACTGAACAGTGGGCGATGACATGGAACCCCATGGCCATGGCGTCCGTGGGTCACATCTGCGTTATACGGCTGAAAAAGTTATCCCCCACCCCCTGCGGCGGTCGCACTGTTGTCGGTGACATTTGGAGCGCGGGCCGTGCAAAAGCAAAAGAGGTCGATCCATTCGATCCACTGTGTCCATTGTGGATCGTCCCGCGCCCAATGCCGGGCGCGCGAAACCGCCAAGTCGCGCGGCGGGGGAAACCCATCGCCATAAGGTAAGGACACCCGAGGCGGTACGGCCTCCTCCGGGCCACCGGCCAATCCGGACTGGTTGGACGCAATGTCAGAGAAGGAGTGGTACCGCCTGCTGGTCTCGAACCAGCGACCTCTAGATCCACAATCCGAATACAGACGATTCTAAGTGATTGATAATATACGCTTTTTCCTATTATAGTCAATGGGTTAGTTGATTTCTTGATTCCATGGATGACTACCAAGAAACATGGATTTCCACCAGAAAATGAACCTAAAGTGAACCGAGTTTTTCGGACTAACACGAGCAACCGGACGATCATTCCGGTCGAACATGGGTGCACACCGTACGCCTACCTCTGGTTGCGATTCTGAGACGCCGTCTACCTCGCTTGCACCGCTAGATATACGATTTAAGGGTCTGAAAACCAGCACTTCCGTGCGGCAGTTTGGTTCATTCGCCGAAGTCGATCCCTTTGTCCCCTCTAACCTTTACGTACCTGAGGTACGAGAAAGTTGGACTTTTCTATTGAAATCCGGCCCTGGATAATGCTAACTTTCTCGTACTTTAAGTACGGGAAGATCACAATGCCGCTGCATCTTGTCGGTGAGACCCTGGACCGGGCGAGGAGCCACTACCTCGCCGAGACGGGCAAACTCGTGCAGCTCATGCGCGGCATCTACGCGGACGCTGGCGACGACATTGACGCCACCGTCATGACGCATGCCGTTCGCATCGCGCGATACCTCTACAAGTCTGCTTATCTATCCGGCGCGAGCGCAGTCTTGCTTGGACCGACGCAAGACGGGCGACTGTTCCTCAGCGCCAGGCGCAAGCAGCGCACGCGTATTCGGGGACTCGAGATCATTCAGAACGAAGCGCCCGAACATCCGTCCGTCGCTGACGCGGTCGTCAATGATGGGATGGGTGAGTTCCGGATTGCAGTGTCCTCAATCCGCCAGCGCTTCCTTGAGGCATTCCGCCTGCGTAGCGAGCACGCGGCCTCCATCAATGACCAGATGCGGGCGGACATCGCCGCGCGCCTTATCGAGGAGTACCGGAGCGCAAAAAATGCGGCAGACGCCATTTGGGCTCTTGCCCGCGAGAATGGTTGGCTGCGCGAAGCGGAAGCTGCCGAACGCTATCTCCTAAGGCGGCTGACGACCGTTACTGCAAAAAACGAAGCGGCGGTGCAATTGATCGTCGCGTGGCACGGTCAGCCCATGGGGCGTTTGACCCATGACGGATTCGAATGGCGGTGGACGGCGACCAGAGACGGGCCGCCGCTCATTCGCCAGACCACGCCCGGAAGGCTACCCCCCTTCATCGTCTCGCTGCTGCCGGAAGGATGGCTGGAGCAGGTCCTCAAGGACAAAGACGAGCGCGCGCAATTGCGATCCGGCAAGCGCTACATGTCGAACATCACGATCGTCGAAAAGAAAGCCGACCTTGCTGTCCTGCCGGCGGACGTCCTGCTGACCCGGCTCGCTGCCTACGCGAAGGACGGCGTCTTCATCGGCCGGTATGAAGGGCCGGGCCGCAGCGAGCTTGAAGAAAGTTTCGAACGCAATCTGGCGCGGATTTATGAGAGTGCGGATACGCCGCGTCTCTCAGGCGTGCAGATAAAAGCGCCGATGAACTTAAACGCAGCCGGCGTGTTGGCGCCCGCTATCGGCAAGCCCTTCACGCATATTTTGAAGCCCGCCGGAACCGGCGGCTTCGAGACGTTGCCGGTCGTTGAATGGATCGCGATGGAACTCGGTCGCGCGGCCGGCTTCAAGACGCCGGCGACGGCTTTAGCAGCGATGCCAGACAAGATGCCGCCCGCGCTCGTCGTTGAACGATTCGACATTCGGGAGGGCCCGGACGATTCGCGGATGATGGCGCTCGAAGACATGTGTTCCGTTCTGGATCTGCCGCCTTCCGCGAAATACGACGGCACAATGGAGCGCGTGGCGCGCGCCATTCGTCCCCTTTCCACAGAACCGAATGACGATTTGCTCATGTTTGTCAGGCGAGCGCTGTTCGCATGGCTTATCGGCGACGGCGACATGCACTTGAAAAACATGGCATTGCTCAAGATCGCAGAGCCGCGCGACAAACAGTTCCGAAGCGTGCGCTTGGCGCCACTTTACGACGCCGTGACGACGCGCGTGTTTCCGAAGCTCAAGTATGATCGCCTGGCGCTCAAGATCAATGGCAAGGATGACAAGTTGCGGCGGGCGGATTTTCGCGCGCTGGCGACGACAGCGGGCTTGCGCGCCCTTGATGCCGACGCGGCGATCGACGATATGCTGGCGCGATTGAGCATTGCGGTAAATCGAATATCCGCACCCAAGGCGATGGCGCTCGCCGATAATGCGAACAAGATCGTGAAGGAAGTTCTTGACCTCTCCCGGACACGGATGGACGACCTGGCTTGACCGACGATGCGGACGATTGCCGGCGTTCCGGGGCGTTCCTTTCACTGTGCGCCAGTGTCGGCTTCGCCCGGAAAGCGGCGCTGCCATGGCGCCGCTGTGACAGGCTGCTACAAAGTAACATGGCCAGCGCCTATTGGACTAAATCCTTGCGAGCTTTTCAATGAAGAGATAGCGTCATCGATAGGGATTATTGGGGGAGACTTTAATGCCTGTATTGATGGCTAGCGAGCGCGGCCTCGTTTCGCAGAAGCAATTTTCCGAATTGGCCGAAGGCAAAACTCAAAGATTAAAAAGGAACGCAAGCGCTTCATTTCGGGGCGCTACGGAATTTACGCCGATCGGCCTCAATAAGCCGCTTACGATTCGTATTGCCCATGTTTATACGGGACGGTTCCCAGGAAAGAACAGTCGAAACGATTTTCTTCTGACATCCGCTATCAAGGCCTATTCAGTATTCAACGCTGCGCCCCGCGCTATCAACTTTTTAACTGCGGACGTTCCGCACCACCATTCCATGACGGCGCCAGCCGCGGTCGATAAGGGTACGTCGCTCGTTTTTTATACGCCCGCGGTAACTGACGCGTCGCTGACGCTGACGCTCGAAATGGGCTTTGATCGATTCCCTCGTGAGCTATTCAAGGAGATTTCGAATGGGTTTCAATCGATTGGGCAATTGCCGATTTTCATGCCGTGGTCCGGCTTCATCCTTGCTGGCGCCCAACTTGTCCGGCTGATCGGCGACATAGGCGAGCGTCTCTTTGAAAGTCGCGCCGAATTCTCGAGGACGGAGACGCTTGATTTTGCATTGCCAGGCTTTGACCGACCGGAAGCCGCTTTTCGTATTCTTACGAGCCCAGGTTTTGATGCAAGCGGGCTAACATTCTCGCCGCGACGCGGTTTGGTGGCGCGAAACGATGAAAGCAAACTTTACGACGGCGACGAACCATATGTTGTCGTCAGTCTAGATGGGGCCAAAGAAACACAGCTGGAACAGTTTACGCCGACGCTTGCAAGCGCGGAGTTGCTCCAGCGCTTCTTTGGTGCAGAACGAAAATCCAGCGCTGCTATCGACGCGATCGTCGAAGCGGCGAAACTGGCCAATGATATCAAATTCCGCAGAGAGGCCGACCAATTAGCGCGCGAAATTGAAAGGCTCAAAGCGGACGGAGCCGAACAATCGGAAATCGACAAGCTGCTTGCGCGTCACGACGCGCTGATCGAGAATATCAGCTCCGTTGAACTCAAAGTTCCGAAGAAGGCTGGCGCGGACCGCTCCAAACGGCAGTCGCGGTTAATGCGATTGAACCCCTCATCTTCGATTGAGGATGAACCTGTCGTCGACGATCCCGACCATGATGCTGAAGCAGATCGTCCACCGGATCCATCCGCGGTGGAATCCAGAAAGCGCAAGGCCGAAAAGGCGTCAGAGAAATGGCGCGTTGCCGATTCACTGCGCGCGCTACGCGTTCAAATAGACGAACAATTTCCGAATCGAAACCGCGAGAGTGACGGCACAATCGGTGACGCTGCCCATGCGAGCCGTGATTCTGATCACAATCCGCATATCATCGACGGAGATTTCGGCGTCGTGACGGCTATCGACATCACCCATGACCCCGCAAACGGATGCGATGCAGGTGCAATTGTTGATAAGTTAATTGCAAGCCGAGATCCCCGCATTAAATATATCATCTACAACCGCCAAATCATCAGCTCATATGAATGGAAAGGTGCTGACCTGAGCCCTTCGGCTCCCTCATTTATTTCGAGAGTCTGGCCCTTTCATAGTCCATGGTTTGAGGTGTGGCGAGCGCGTCGGGAGCGAGGCTCCC
>JBGTFV010000106.1:0-14978 GCA_041747095.1 Parvularculaceae bacterium | reverse complement strand
CAACAACTGCGTCGAGCGCGGCGATGGCCGGCCCGTATTCCGCGTTGCGGGCCCGATCCTTGGAGACCCAGGCCCGAAACGCGCGCTCTTCCGCAGCTTTGCGCTCCGACAGGCGCACCGCATCGGCGCCCGCCATCTGGCCCAGCAGTTTCTTTTTGTAGTTGTCCGATCCGCGAATGATCGAAGCGTATTTGATCGTCGCGTCCTCGTTGCCGGCGGTCGCGCGTGCGATCTGATCGGAGTATTCCGTCAGAAGCGCCTGCTGTTTGGGGTAAAACGAGGAGTAATAATAGTCGGCCTCGCCCGCCGTACGCAGACGATCGGTGACGCCCGGAAAGCCCGCGAGCATGACGAAATCGCCCTCCTCCAGCCCTTTCGCCGCGATCTTCAGGTGCGATTTCGGGCGATAGGGAACGTTAGCATTGTCGAACGGGCGCGAGGTTCCATCCGGCGCGACATAGGCGCGGTAAAATCCGAAATCGCCCGTGTGGCGGGGCCACTGCCAGTTATCGACCTCGCCGCCGAAATTGCCGACGCCGCCTGCCGGCGCATAGACGAGCCGCACGTCTTTGATTTCAAGCTGCTGTTGGAGGTAGTACGCCGCGCCGCCAAAATACGGGCGCACGTCGCAGCGGCGGCTCGGTTGGGCCTCGCATTCGGCGATCAGCGCTTTGCGATTCGCCTCGATCTTCTCAAAGCGTTCGAGGCCGGACATCGCGTCCGTAACGCCGGCGAGAATGTCGTCGGTCACAAGGCGGAGATCTTCTATGACGTAGGCGCGCGTGCCCGGCGCGGCGGGCAATTCGTCGCGCAACGTTTTCGCGAGGAATCCATCGGCGAGGTAGTTCTGCCCCGGCTTTGAATTATACTGGATTGATCCGTAAACGCAGTGATGGTTGGTGGCGATCAGACCCTCTGGGCTGAGGAACGACGCAGAGCACCCGCCGAGCGAAACGATGGCGTTGAGGGGCGCGGCTTGCAGATTGGCGAGCGCCGCCGGATCGATCTCGAGGCCGGCCTCTTTCAATTGCTGGCTGAGCGCGCCCGTCTGGCTGGGAAGCCACATACCCTCGTCCGCACTTGCGGCCGCGCCGAGCGTGAACAGACCGGACAAACCAGCAACGACGCGATGACGAAAGATCGTCAGAGCCATGTATTTCCCCTGTTTTTTATAATTTACCGGATATCTCACTTTAGTTTCCCGGTCGGCTGATTTCAACGGGAACAAAAGCACGAATTAGGTAGCGAGCGCGGCCTTTACCTCAGATGCAAGCGCCGCGACGGCTGCCTCCGGCGTCATCTCGCGACGGTCGCCATCCGCACGGCGTTTCACCTCAAGGCTACCGTTTTCCAGCCCACGCGGCCCAATGATGAGCTGGTAGGGCAAGCCAATGAGATCCATGCGAGCGAATTTTTCGCCGGGCCGCGCCGCCGTGTCGTCATATAGCGCTTCAACGCCCGACGCTTCAAGGGCTGCGTACGCCGTAAGGCACGCCTTATCGGTCGCCGCGTCGCCCGGCTTCAGATTGACGAGACCGACATGGAACGGAGCCACCGGAACGGGCCATTTGCACCCGGCCTCATCATGATGGGCCTCGATGAGGGCCCCGGCGAGGCGCGAGACGCCAACGCCGTAGGAGCCCATCTCGATCGGCGCCTCGCGGCCGTCG
The DNA here is from genome assembly GCA_041747095.1 of Parvularculaceae bacterium. GTDB lineage: Bacteria > Pseudomonadota > Alphaproteobacteria > Caulobacterales > Parvularculaceae > Amphiplicatus. The sequence goes on along the minus strand of JBGTFV010000106.1, from coordinate 13,308 downwards.
GCGCCGGCGAAGACGGCCTTCATTGGCGCTGAGTACTTCGTTCCGAAAAAGAAAATGTGTCCCACCTCAATGCCCCGCGCCGCGATGCGATCGGGCGCGGAAACGACGCTGTCGAATTCGGCGGCGTCATGTTTTTCTTCGGTTGCCGCGTAATAGCTTGTATACTGATCGATGAGCGGCTGCAGGTCGCCGTCGAAGTCGGTAGCGGTTCCGGGAACGGGCAGCGACAACAGGCGCCGGTCGCAATAAACCTCGCTTTCGCCGGTCTCGGCGAGCACGATAAACTCATGGCTGTCCCCGCCGATGGGCCCGCTGTCCGCCCGCATTGGGATAGAGGTCAGACCCATCCGAGCGAAGGTGCGCAGGTAAGCGACGAACATCTTGTTATAGCTGCGGCGCCCGGCCTCGCGATCGACATCGAAGGAATAGGAATCCTTCATCAGAAACTCCCGCCCCCGCATGACGCCGAAGCGCGGGCGGATCTCGTCGCGGAATTTCCACTGGATGTGATAAAGTATCTTGGGAAGATCCTTGTACGACCGTATCCCGGCGCGGACGATCTCGCTGATCATTTCCTCATTGGTCGGGCCATAAAGCATTTCTCGGTCGCTGCGGTCCTTGATGCGCAGCATTTCCTTGCCGTAGGCGTCATAGCGGCCGCTCTCGCGCCAGAGGTCAGCGGGCTGGATAGTCGGCATGAGCATTTCGACGGCGCCAGCGCGGTCCTGTTCTTCGCGCACGATCCGTTCAATTTTCTTCAGCACGCGGAAGCCAAGCGGCAGCCAAGCGTAAATCCCCGCGCCTTCCTGCCTGATCATCCCTGCGCGAAGCATCAGTTGATGCGAAATGATCTGCGCCTCGCTCGGGGTCTCTTTCAGAACGGGCAGGTAAAAGCGGGAAAGGCGCATGAAGGTCTCCGGAGATGAACGGATGGTAATTAGAAAGCGGCAGCGCGAATGTCCATAAAACGCTGTCGAAGAATTTGCTTTTGAAAGCAACGGGGTCGTTTCGCGATAGGTACAACCCGAGGGTTGCAATCGCACGACGACTTTGAGATGTCGCCAGAGGCGCGAGTTTCAGGCAGTCGCAAATAACCCAGCGCTATGCCTCAGAATTAGCAGCGTCTCGAAAGCGGCGCTCTGCAGGCATTTGCGACGGGAAGCGTGAAAAACGGGCAAGGGGGAGAGACTGATACGAACTTTCTCGTCTTCGATCGTGTTCGATCATCGCAATCACAGGAATTTTCCATGACGGCAAAGCTGATCGTGATCGGACTTGATGCGGCGGAGGGCTCGCTCATCGAGAAATGGGCGTCTGAAGGCGTGATGCCTCATCTGGCGAGCCTTATGCGGACCGGCGCAACCTACACGGTTGCAAATCCGATGGAGACCCTTCCGGGCGCGATTTGGCCAGAGTTAGCGACCGGCGTCTCATGCAAGCGCACGCCTCATTATTATCATCCCCGCCAGCTTCACACTGGCGAAGCCAGCAAGCGACCGATCGATGAAAACGACGTCGATCCGGAAACCTACTATTGGACGCGCGCTTCACGCGGCGGCGCCCGCGTCGCGGCGATCGACATGCCGCAAACGTTGCTGGCGGAAAACTTTAATGGCGTTCAATTGCTGGAGTGGGGCCTTCACGATCGTAATTTTGAGATTGCCAGCGATCCGCCTCAGCTACTTGAAACCGTTCGCAATCGTTGGGGCGATCACCCTGTCGACGTGTGCGACACGCACCAGCGCTCACCGGACGGCTATCGCAGGCTGATCAATGGGCTGAAGCGCGGCGCAGCAGCAAAAACCGAACTCTCGCTGTCGGTGCTCGAAAGCGAGGCATGGGATTTGTTCACGTGCTGCTTCGGGGAGACCCACTGCGTCGGACATCAGTTCTGGCATTTTTTGGACCCTTCGCACCCGTGGCATGACCCACACGCGCCAGCCGAATTCCGCAATGCCATTCGCGATATTTATACGGCGATCGACGCCGGCGTCGGTCAATTGATTGCGGCTTCCGGTCCCGGCGCAGAAGTCATTGTCGTCGCGAGCCATGGCATGGGCCTCTACACAGGGGGGCCGCAATTGCTTCCGGAGGCTCTGGCTCGACTTGGCCTGTCATCGGTGGAGAGCGACAAACCGGCCGGCAAGGTGCTCCGTAATCTGCAGAAATCGAATCACCCCGTCATTGCCGCGACGCGGGAGACGGTTAAACGCCTACTCGGGAAGCAGGCTATCAAGTCGCTGCAAACGTTCAGCGGATCGCTCCATGAACCATTCGAGAGTCCGCGAACCCGCGCCGCTGATGTGCCAAACAACCGCTGCGGGGCCATCCGCCTGAATTTGAAGGGGCGGGAGCCTCTCGGCGCCGTCGCGCCCGGAAACGAGGAAGCAGATGTCACCGAGACAATCCGCGAGGCGCTCCTCGAACTCGTGCATCCGCATAGCGGGGAACGCGTGGCGGACAGGATATTGACGGCGCGCGAAGCTTTCGGCCCTGATCACCATCCGGACGTGCCGGATATGATGATCATTTTCCGCGACGATCTCGGCGTCATCGACGCAGCGCGCTCCAATCGTCTTGGGCTCATCGAGGCCCCGAACTTCAAGCCTAATCTGCCGCGCTCAGGCGACCACACGGTTCAGTCGCGTTTTTTCATCCGCAGCCCCAGGGTCAATGCGGGGGCGCGGCTGCGCGAGGGAAATGTTCTTGACCTGACGCCGACCGTGCTCGCCATGCTGGGTCTGCCGGCAAGCGGCGATCTCGACGGTGAACCGCTGTTGCGGCGCACCTCGGTGGCGGCGGAGTAAGCGCGCGCCTGCAAGTTAGGCGCGCGACGTCAATTTATCGCGCGCTTTGCGAATGCTGCAGGGCTTATTCGCCAAATCGGCGCCTCACCTATTCTTGAACGTAAAAACTTATCCCCCACCCCTTCTGACGGTCGCACACTCTGCGAGCGCCAAATGTTTCATCATGGGCGTTCGAAATTGGCGTTGAGGAAGCGCGACAGCAGAGGGAATTTCGCGTGCATGGACCAGCAAACATCGACCGGAAACAAAGAACGCCGCCCTCGGGCGAGAGCGGCGTCCATTCGATCCATTCGATCCACAACAGACACGCGGACCAGTCGCCCGGCCGCGAGCAATATTACCGGTCCAGATCAGCGTTTGGAGAACTGGAAGCTCCGGCGGGCTTTCTTGCGGCCGTATTTCTTGCGCTCGACGACGCGGCTGTCGCGCGTCAGGAAGCCGCCCTTTTTCAGGACGCCGCGCAGGTCGGGCTCATAAAACGTCAGCGCGCGCGCAATGCCATGGCGCACCGCGCCGGCCTGGCCGGACGGGCCCGAACCCGTCACGGTGCAGACGACGTCGAACTGATCCTTGCGGTCAGCGGCGACGAGCGGCTGCTTGATAATCATCTGCAACACGGCGCGGCCGAAATAGGCGGCGTGATCTTTATCGTTGACCGTGATTTTGCCGTGGCCCGGCTTGATCCAGACGCGCGCGACGGCGGTCTTGCGCTTGCCAGTGGCGTAGGAGCGCCCCTGGGCGTCAATCTTCGGCTCACGCGGCGCAGCAGGCTCAGCGGCGATCATGCCGGCTTCGACGGCGACGTCTTTGAGGCCCTCAAACGAAGTGGTGCTCATCGTCTAGGCGTCCTTCTTGTTTTTCGGATTCATGGAGCCGACGTCGAGCGTAACGGGCGTCTGGGCCGCGTGGGGGTGCTCCGCGCCTGCGTAGACGCGCAGATGCGTCATCTGCGACCGCGCCAGCGGGCTGTCCTTGGGCATCATCCGCTCGACCGCCTTCATGACGACACGCTCCGGGTGGCGTCCGTCGAGGATCTCCTCCATCCGCCGCTCCTTGATGCCGCCGGGAAAGCCGGTGTGCCAGAAGAACTTCTTCTGGTGGCGCTTGCGGCCCGTGAAGACGACTTTCTCGGCGTTGACCACGACGACATGGTCGCCGCAATCGACGTGGGGGGTGTACATCGGCTTGTGCTTGCCGCGCAGACGCATGGCGATGATCGATGCGAGCCGGCCAACGACCAGGCCCTCCGCGTCGATCAGGATCCACTTCTTGTCGACGTCCGCGGCCTTGGCGGAATAGGTTTTCATATTGAACGTCCAGTCCGGTTTGAAAACGGCCCGGCCAGCGGTTTGACGCCAACCAGAACGGTGAGCGCGGCGGATACGCCGCCAACTCCAATGCGTCAAGGAAAAACACATCGGAACCAACAAAAGCAAGCATATTTGTTATGTGGTATTATATTACCGCAATCAGAGCCGCGAATGCAGCCGCAAGGTTCGCGACGCTCGACCCGCAAGGAAAGTCTGCTAACAAGACAAGGCGCAATTGAGATGGGCAAGGTTGCGCAAAACAGAGCGGGTGGGTTTCATGCGGATTGAAAACTTTGCCGGACAGCAACGGGTGCGGATCGCGGCGCTTCCAGTCGTAGCCCTTGCGGGCGCTTGCCTTGCGCTCGCCGCGTGCGACCGCGCAGCCAAGGCGCCGTCCGAGCCTTCAGATACCGGGAGCGCCGACGCCGCGTCGTCACGCGCGGATGGTATTGCCCCTGACGTCCAGCGCGTCGCTGCCTCCGACACCATCGGCGCGGGACTTTCTGAGATTGCGGGGATCGCTTTTTGGACCCATCCAACTCTCTCTTTTGAGGGCCTTGTCATCGCCGCAACTGGCGACGGGCTCGTCGGGCTGGTGATCGAGAACGGTGCGGAAGCTGCTCGGGTTGCAGGGTTTGCCGCGACCGGCGTTGCGGTCTCTTATGTCGGAGAGGGTCAGAGCGCGCAAGGCTACGCTGTCGCGGCCGTCGATGGCGATCCGGCGTTCAAGTTTTACGCCATCGATAACGTCACCCGCGAATTCCTCTTGAAGCCAACAATGTTCATCGCTGAAAAGACCGATGGCGGCTTCTGTTTCGGCCGCACGGCTGATGGCGATGAACTGGCGCTGCACCAGACGACCTCGGCTGGATTGACGAGCCATGCGCTCAGTTTTTCGAGCGGCGGCATTGCGGCGAGCGACGTTGTGCGACGACCGTTCGAACGCGGTCTGGTTGACTGCGTGGTCGATGACGCCTCCGGAGACGTTTACGCGCTCGACGCCGAAGGCGGCATCGTCCGTTTCGGCGACGGCAAACAGGGTGAGCGGCCGTCGAGCGATCGCGGGTCGGCGCGCCGCGCCTACAAGCGCGGCTCAATCGGACTCGTTCTGAGTGACGTGACCGCTGACGCTGGCGACGTCGATGAGGTCAGCGCTGTTCCCGCCGGACCGATTGACCGTCGCATCGCCATTGCGCGACTGAATTCAGGGAACGGCGTCGTCGACGTACTCGACGGCGAAACGGGCTCAAGCCTCGGCGCAGTCAGGCTTGGCGAAACATTTGACGACAAAGGCGTTGCGAAATCGGCCACGCTGGGCGTGGGTTATGGGAATTTCGGCGGCGTCTACCGCGATGGGGTGTTGGCGCTTGTCGTTGTAGAAGAAGACGGCGCGTCCGCCATCCGGCTCGCGCCATGGGGCGGCGTTTCAGCCGCGCTCGGTCAGGCTCCCGGAACGCCCGTCGACCCTCGCACGCCGCGCCCGGCCGCGGCCGTCCCAGAACTCAGGTTCGATCTGCCGCAACCGTGAGCCGTGTAAATCGCCGCAGACAAAACGATGAGCGCGCCGAACTGGTGCGCAAGACCAAGCGCCAGAGGCGTGACAGCGACAAGCGTCCACACGCCGAGCGCCGCCTGACCGATAAGCGCCGCCAGCAGGAAGCTTGCGCGTCCCGCCACGGGCGTACGGCGCGCGGCAATGAAGAACCAAACTGCGCCGGCGAGCAAAATGTAAGCGCCGATACGGTGATTGAACTGCGTCGCCGCATGAGTCTCGAAGAGATCGAGAAAGCGCGGCTCCGCCTGAAAATACGCCTCGGGAAGGAATTTTCCGTCCATCAGCGGCCAATCGGTATAGATCCGCCCCGCTTTCAGGCCGGCGACGAAGGCGCCGAGGGTCATCTGAAGATAGACGCCAACGACCAACGCCGCAGCCGCCGGCCAGAGCGGCAGCTTGCCGCTGAGCGAAGCCCTTTCCGCGCGCGGCGCGCGGATCAAATCGAGGGCGATCCAGAACATTGCCGCGAACAACAGCGTCGCAAGACTGAGATGGGCGGCGAGCCGATACTGGCTTACGTCGATGCGCTCGGTGAGACCGCTCGAGACCATCCACCAGCCGAGCGCGCCTTGCGCGCCGCCAAGTATGAATATTCCCAGAAGGGGCGCACGCAGGCGAGCCGGCAGACGACCCGTCGCCGCAAAGAATATCAGCGGCAGCAAAAACGCTGCGCCGATAACGCGGCCAAGGAAGCGATGGCCCCATTCCCACCAATAGATCGTTTTGAAGTCGCGGATCTCCATGCCGGCATTCAACGCGGCGTACTGAGGGATCTGCCTGTATTTTTCGAACTCCATCGCCCAATCGGCATCATTCAGGGGCGGGATCGCCCCGGTCACAGGCCGCCATTCAGTGATCGACAATCCCGAGCCGGTCAGCCGCGTTGCGCCGCCGACCGAGACCATCAGGGCGACGAGCCCGCACATGATAAAAAGCCATATGGCGACGGCGCGCGCATCCCCCCGCTTCGCGACAGGGTTGGGAGCGGCGGCTTGCGAAAACAAAGCTTTGTCCGGGGCAGCGTTCATAGCAGGGATGTACCGCCTTCCGACCGAGCACGCACGCGGCAGGCAGTCGCGGTGGCGCTTTTGTCCGGGCCTCTTTATGTCAGTAGTTATGAAGCCGCGCGTCAAAAAACTCCTCGGACTGGCCGTTCTGTTGCCGGCGGTGACAATTTATTTCTTCGCCGCCGCCGCCCTCAGCGAGGTCCTGCCCGCCAACACGCTGATAAAGACCGCCTATTTCATCGTGGCGGGCGTAGTCTGGGCTTTTCCTGTCAAGTACTTGATTTTCTGGATGAATTCGGAAACCTGAAGGGCCGGCCGGCTAAAGGGCTCCGGCGTGGCGCGCTCTTTGCTGGGTGTGAATGGCCAAGACCGGGCGCCCTTCCCGCCCCCGGCCGCATCGAGTTTTTTCCTATGTTCGAGAAATCGACAATCTCAACCCGTCCAAAGCAGGAAGCGTCCGTCCGCTTGTCTCTGGTCGATGGCTCGACGGTCGAAGGCGTTGTTTTTCTGAAGAACGACGAGCGTCTGATTGACTTGTTAAACGATCATCGCTCGTTCTTTCCCTTGCGGCGGCTGGAAGGCGACACAGTAATCGTTGCCAAGTCCGGCGTCGTATCAATGGTGGAGAATCCTCTGCCGCTGTACGACACGCCGCTCACGGATAAACTGGCCGACGACACGAAGGAAAGGCTATCCGCACGCAAGGTTTTTGATCCGTACACCACATTAAAAGTAGAGCGCGAGGCGTCTCTCGTCGAAATACGGGCCGCCTACAAAGCGCGAATGAAAGCTGTGCATCCGGATGCGCTTGCAAGCCTCGATATTGATGATGACATTAGAAAAGCCGCGCACGCGATGGCTCAGCGCGTGAATTTTGCCTATCAGAGAATATTGAAGGAGCGGAACGCAGCAGCGAATTCGGGCGCAGACTATTCAGGCGACGAATCGGAATTCGAGACTAAACAGCAGCCGCAACGCGAAAAAGGCGCTGCCTGAACAATCCGTGCCGGAATTATCTACCAGGGCCGCCCGGCGCGTTCTGACCTATGCCGCCTCCAGCCGGCAACTGCCCGACGTTTCCGAGTAGCTGTTCCCAGAATGAGAGTTCCTTGCCGCGCGTCGGCGTGACGCGTGAGGCAACTTTTACGTCGACGGCAGCGTCGAGGTTGAGTTCTTCGACGCTCTCAACGAACCCCTCTTTATCGAAGTGGAAGGCAACGACTGTCCGCGTCGTGATCCTGGGCCGGAAGAATGCGCGCGTCTGATCGAGACTGGCGAGGTAATACCAGTTGTCTGGTTCGAAAGTGCCGATCATTGACGGTTCGCCATATTTGGCGAGCACGCTTTCCTTGGTGTCGATCCCGGGGCGAGCGGTCAAAGCCGTCTCGCCGCGCTCGAGCGTATATCCGTGCGCGGTGCGAACCGACACGCATCCGGGCGCAGTCGCAAGCGCGAGGGCTGCGGCGACAATCATTAAGCGAGCGTGTTTCATGAACCGATAACTCCAACTGTCAATCAGCGCCATCAGCAGGATCACGCTTGCGCCTTGATCAGGCGGGCCTGAATGTCTACCTCCGGCGCTGACGCGCCCCACCCAACTCCTAGCGGTTCTATATGGTTTTGTCCCTATTTAGAAAAGACCCCCGGCGCGAAAGCGCCCTGGCCCTATACGAAACAATAATAGCCCAGTCGCGCGATACCGCGTTTTACGCGCTGAATGGCGCGCCGGACACCCCTGAGGGCCGGTTCGAGCTTTTAACGCTCCACGTCTACCTGGCGTTGCGCCGCCTGAAGGGATCGGGGGCCGACGCGGACAAATTATCGCAAGCGCTGTTCGACGTGTTCTTCCGGAACATGGACGATTCGCTGCGCGAGATGGGCGTCGGCGATCTGTCCGTCGGCAAGAAGATCCGCAAAATGGCAGAAGCCTTTTACGGCCGTGTTGGCGCTTACGAAGAGGGGCTCCGCCCTGAGAGCGCAATTTCAGCGCTGGCGAACGCCCTAGCCAGGAACGTGTTCGAGAAGTCGGCGGGAGACGACGCGCCTGGGGCGTTGGCAATAGCCGGATATATGCGTGAGGCGGACCAATTCATTGCTGCCCAACCGCTTGACGATATACTTGCCGGGCGGCTGAACTTTCCTCCGGCGCCGGAAGGGGCGCACTGAGATGTCAGAGGAAGAACCAACTGCGCCACTCACTCCCGACGCGCTATTGAGCTTACCCGTATCGATCGACGCAATAACTGCTGGTACTGCCGAATTCACAATTGTCGCTAGCGAGGATCAGCGCGCTCGGATCGCCCGTTGGCTCGACGTTCCTTCAGTCAATCTCTTGAGCGGCGACTTCGAGGTCAGCGCTGAAAACGATGGCGTCCGCGTAGCGGGCCGGCTTGTCGCTGAACTCGGCCGCATGTGCGTTGTTAGCCTCGAAGCAATGACCGAGACGATCAATGAAGCATTTGTGATTCGGTTCCTCCGGGATTTCGATGAAGAGTTCGCAGCGGCTGACGACAGCGACGATTATCTCGAGGCTTTGGTCAGCAATTCAATTGATCTTGGGAGCGTTCTTGTCGAGCACCTCAGCCTTTCTATATCCGCCTATCCCAAGCGTCTGGGCGCCGTCGCTGCGGCGCCGCAAACGCCTGATACCGAGTCGCCGTTCGCCATCCTGCGCGGGGTTGCGAAGCCTGCTGGCGAAGACGTATGACCCTCGCGCGCCCGGTTGGGCTCATGTAGGCTTTTAAGAGGCTGACGGCATTTGCCGTTACAGGAGACCGGGCGTTTTGAATCAGCAAGGCAAGTCAGCGACAGGCGTCGTTCTAGCGATCGATGCGATGGGTGGCGACGCCGGCAGTGGCGCAGTCGTCGAAGGCGCGGCTTTGGCGCGCCATAGGGGCGTGCAAGCGCAATATATATTTTTCGGCGACGGGGATTCGTTAAATCGAGACCTGAGCAGGCATGAGGAACTCGCCGGTTCGCGCGTCGAAGCGTGCGCCAGCGTTGTGTCGATGCAAGATAAACCGAGCCATGTTATCCGCCGCGGTCGCGATTCTTCCATGTGGAAAGCAGTGGCTTCGGTAGCTGGCGGCGATGCCAAAGCGATTGTCTCGTGCGGCAACACCGGTGCGCTAATGGCGCTGGCGCGCCTTCAACTACGCATGATACCCGGCGTTGATCGTCCGGCCATAACGGCCCTTTGGCCAACCCCGCGCGGACGCGTCATCGTGCTTGACGTTGGCGCAAATGTCGAAGCCTCAGAACGCGAACTTGTGGGATTTGCAATAATGGGCGAAGCTTTCTTCCGGGCGCTGACGGGCAAACAAAAGCCGACCGTTGGACTACTGAATGTCGGCGCAGAGGAATTGAAGGGCCATGAAACCATCCGCAGGGCAGCGCGGATTCTCCGCGAAGCTGATCCCGAAATGGCGTTCCAGGGTTTCATCGAAGGAAACGACATTTCGAATGGCGCAGTCGACGTAGTCGTGACGGACGGTTTTACCGGAAACGTGGCGCTGAAATCGGCGGAGGGCGCAGCGCGCCTCGTCGGCGGCTGGGTCAAGGAGGCGCTGACAGGGTCGCCGCTCGCCAAACTTGGCGCGCTTTTGATGATGCCGCAGTTGCAAAAATTGAAAGAACGGATCGATCCTTCATCAGTGAACGGTGGCGTATTTCTTGGCGTCAACGGCGTCGTTGTTAAAAGCCACGGTGGCGCGGACGCTCGTGGCATTGCGAGCGCGATCGAACTGGCGGCAAATCTCAGCGGAAAATCTTTCCACTCTGAAGTATCTGAAACCGTCCGCCACGTATACGAACGTCTCGACCGATCGAATGCCGCAATTATACCGTCGGCCGCAGGGTCGGAGACGGCTGGAGCGTTATGAACATGCGTAGTGTTGTCGTGGGCTGCGGCGGCTACTTGCCCGAACGCATACTGACAAACGACGAGCTCTCTCAAACCGTCGACACGAGCGACGACTGGATCATTGAACGGACGGGCATTCGCTCGCGGCGCATCGCCAGCCCGGACGAACAAACATCCGATCTAGCGGTGGCGGCGGCGCGGCAGGCTCTTGAGAGTTGCAACCTCTCGCCGAGCGACATTGATCTGATCATCGTTGCAACGACGACGCCGGATCTAACATTTCCCGCTACAGCGGCAATCGTGCAGGCAAAGCTGAAGGCCCCAGTTGGGACCGCATTCGACATTCAGGCGGTCTGCAGCGGCTTCATTTATGCCCTCGCGACGGCCGATAACTTCCTAAAGACCGGGCAGTATCGCCGGGCGCTCGTGATTGGAGCGGAGACGTTTTCGCGCATTATCGATTGGACCGACCGCGCAACCTGTATCCTGTTTGGCGACGGCGCAGGCGCGGTGGTGCTGGAGGCAATGCCGGAATCGCGCGCCGAAGGTCGCGGCGTCATCGCGACGTGCCTTCGATGCGACGGATCTTTGGTCGATCTCCTCTACGTCGACGGCGGCGTTTCCAGTACACAAACCACTGGGCATGTCCGGATGCAGGGCAACCGCGTTTTTCGCGAAGCCGTCAATAAAATCTCTGAAGCGATGGAAAGCGTCGTCGCATCGGCTGGGGTCGAGATATCCGATATCGACTGGTTTGTGCCCCATCAGGCAAACGAACGGATCATTTCAGGGGTCGTCAAGAAACTCGGCCTGCGCGACGAACAAGTTGTCTCGACGATCGCCCATCAGGGCAATACCTCTGCCGCGTCGATCCCCCTCGCCTACTGCGCAGGCGTTGTGGATGGCAGGATCAAGCCGGGCGATCTCGTTCTCCTTGAGGCTTTGGGCGGCGGATTGACGTGGGGCGCCGCACTGCTGCGCGCTTGATGACCAGCCCCGGGGGTGCGCACAAATAAGCGGATTCAAAAGCTTATTGACGGTTTTCGCGTTACGGGATTAAATCGGAGCGTAATGAACGGCGGTCGGATGCTTATGTCCACAAACACGTTGACCCGAGCAACTCTCACGGACTCGATCCATAATTCTCTTGGCATTTCGCGCAATGAATCCTCTATGTTCGTGGAGCGGGTGCTCGAAGAGGTAGCGAGCGCTCTCGAACGAGGCGAAACAGTAAAGATATCCTCATTCGGATCGTTTTCCGTCCGCAGCAAGAAATTACGCATGGGGCGCAATCCGAAGACTGGCGAAGAGGTGCCGATTACGCCCCGCCGCGTCATTACCTTTCGCGCTTCCCACGTGTTGAAAGATCATATTAATTCGGCGCTCGCCCGGAACAGCGCCGCGGCAGCGGAGTAAGTTATTTTGGCCGGAGCGGCGACTGCGAAATCTGCCGAAGCGTTCCGCACCATCAGCGAGGCTGCGAGCGAGTTGGACGTCCCCCAACACGTCCTGCGTCATTGGGAGGAAGTGTTCGGTCAGATCCGGCCCATGCGTCGAGCGGGCGGCCGTCGATACTATCGTCCTATCGATCTTGACGTCTTACGCGGCGTGAGAGTGCTGCTCTATGACGAGCGCTACACGACCAAGGGCGTGCAGAAGATTTTTAAAGACAATGGCATCAAATACGTGGCCGAACTTGGTCGCATGGCGGCCGCCGGGCAAGCCATCGAACTCCGTCCTTTGACGAGCGAAGAAGAAGATGATCGTGAGCGTGACCCCGTCAATTTGCCTGATGGAATGGAAGCGACGGATGCGCTTTCGCCGACGGTGCGCGCTCGGTTAATGCGGCTCACCGAGAAACTCGAAGCCATCCAGAACTGCCTTGATGAGGCCGCCATTGCAGTTGAGGCGATCGATTACGAGTAAGTCCGCTGACCGAGGCGAGGCCGGAATAAAACCTTTGTCACCTAGGAAACGCTGATTGCGGTCGGCCTCCGGCGTCGCTATGGTCCCGCCCTCGATTGAAGAGCGGTAAGCTACTTCGGTCTAGTAGTGGTCGATGTCGGAGCGTGGCGCAGCCTGGTAGCGCACTTGACTGGGGGTCAAGGGGTCGCAGGTTCGAATCCTGTCGCTCCGACCATTTTTCGACCGCCGAATACAAGTTCGGTCGAAGCTATGGCGCCCGGCGGGCGCGACGAACACCAACCACGGCTCGTTTCGCTTCAGTAGCCCGCAGGAGGAATCCAGGATTGATAATCCATACGATCTCCTTCGCGAGGTCGCGAATATGGAATGGCTCAAACAACCAGACACACAGCTTGCTATAGCATGCAAGCCGCTCGCGATTGTCGGGAATCCACTTCCACACGATAGCCACGTAAGTCAGGAACCGAAGCCATAGGTGCATCTTGCGGCTTGAGTTACGCGCATCGAGCCAGAGATTAGCTTCTGTTCTCGTGGCGAAAGATTTCTTCGCGATCTTGGCGGTATAACGAGCTGCGTGTTCGCGATTAAGGAATAAGGGCTCGCGGCAGCACAGTATTTTTCCTCGTAGCGCGACTTCCGCAAGCAATGCGCGATCAGAGTCGATGAACGATCCGTGCAACCTTGTACCTTCAAGAGCGGTTTGACCTGAGCCCTTCGGCTCCCTCATTTATTTCGAGAGTCTGGCCCTTTCATAGTCCATGGTTTGAGGTGTGGCGAGCGCGTCGGGAGCGAGGCTCCCCACATGCACGAGCGACCGGCGCGCTGCGGGCGTCAGCCCGCC
>JBGTFV010000105.1:0-6847 GCA_041747095.1 Parvularculaceae bacterium | reverse complement strand
CCCCGACGAGCGCCGCGCCGAACGGTCCCGGCGCGATCGCGTAACGGATCGTCTCCCCCTCCCCGCGCCGACGATAGGCGCCCGGCGTCATCGCTTCCGCAGTCAGGAAAAGATCGTGCAATCGTGACGATCCAGAAAGTCCGGCGTCGAAGGCGGCCTCTAGAACGCTCGCCCCCCGCTGGAGCGACCGCCGCGCGGCGCCCGCCGCCAGATATTGCAGGAACCGTTTCGGGCTGACGCCAGCGCCGGCCGCGAATACGCGCTGAAAATGGGTGGCGCTGAGCCCAACCGCAGCGGCGGTATCGTCGAGGCTCGGCCGGGCGTCGAAGTTTTCAACGAGAAAATCGATGGCGCGGGCGACCGGCTCGAAGCCGTCCTGACGCGCCCCAGCCGCAGGTTTCAGATCAAATGTCATGCCCGCCATATCAGCCGATCCGGGCGCGTGCGCCCACCCGTTTCTTGCGGCCCGTTCTTCTGGCGGACAACGCCCGTCCCTTTACCTGAAGTTAACCTTGACCCTTCGTAAATAGGGGTCGCAACCGCTGACACGCGCGAGACCGTGATCGTACGAAGGTAAGGAGAACGGCGATGGAAGACCTGAATTACATCGTGAAACTGGGCTTTTCAGGAGCGGACGTCGTCCGCGCCGTGGGCATTGCCTTTTTTGTCGCCATGCTCGCAAGGCGCAGCCCCAGCGTCTGGTTTCTCGGCGCGATCGCGCTCGTAATCGACCGGATCATCTGGCCGGTGTTGGCGATGGGCCTCTCCGGCGCCGACATTCATTCCATCTACGCCTCGATCGGCGCGCTAGGGGAGACGTTCAAGGACGATCTCGGGCTGTACGTCGTACGCTATGTCGGCCTGACGATCATGATCGCGGCGTTCACCGCCGGGCGTTCCCTCATCCACCAGCGCCTCGGGGCGACTGCTGCGGCCTGAAGCTCGCCTTGCGCTCACATTCGCCGGAAGGCGAGCACCGCGTTCAATCCGCCGAATGCGAATGAATTCGACAGGGCAAGATCAAAGTCGCGCGCCCTTGCCTCGTTTGGCGCGTAATCGAGATCGCAGGCCGGATCAGGTTCATCGTAGTTGATCGTGGGCGGCGCGACGCCGTCGCGCAGCGCGAGAATGGCGAGGATCGCCTCGACCCCGCCCGCCGCGCCAAGCAGATGGCCATGCATTGACTTCGTAGATGAAACGACGAGCGCGTCGGCCCCCGCGCCGAAAACCGCTCGGATCGCTTTCGTCTCGGTCGGATCGTTCATCAGCGTGCCCGTTCCGTGAGCGTTGATATAGACCGCAGACGGATCAACATATCCGGCGGTCCGCAGCGCTTCCTGCATGGCTCCTGCTGCGCCTTCGACCGCCGGATTGATCATGTCCTTGCCGTCCGCGTTCATCCCGAAGCCGACAAGCTCGGCATAGATCGTCGCGCCCCGCGCCCGCGCGCGCTCATACTCTTCAAGCGCCAGGACGCCCGCGCCTTCGCCGATCACCAATCCTTTGCGGTTTTTGGAAAATGGCCGGCACGGGCCGGGCGAGAGAATGTGCATGGCGCGCCAGCATTCAAGCGATCCGACTGTCAGAACGGCCTCGCTCGCGCCCGCAAGTCCCACATCCGCCACGCCGCTGCGAATGAGATCGGCGCAGACGCCGATAGCGTGAGCGCCCGACGCGCAGGCGCTGGAAATGGCGAAAGCAGGGCCTTTAAGGCCGTAGCGGATCGACATCTGGCTTGCCGCCGCATTGGCGATAAGCCGCAGGATCGACAAGGGATGCGGCCTGCGGCCATTGCGCAGCATGGCGACGTAGCCGTCTTCGATCGTCGCCTGCCCGCCAATTCCGGTGCCGATGATGGCCGCGGCGCGCGGCGCGAGCGCCTCGTCAATGATGAGACCTGAATCCGCCAGCGCTTCGTCGGCGGCGGCGATGGCGAGCTGGGCGAAACGATCCGTCCGCTGAACATCCCGGCCAAGCCCTTCGAGGCGGCTCTCAAAACTGTCGATTGGCGCTACGGCCAGCGTGACGGACAAATCGTCGGCCGTGAATGTGCGTTCTTTGACGCCGTCGACGCCGGCCAACGCATTGGCGTGGATTTCCTTGACGTTCGCGCCCGTCGCGCAGACAGCGCCAAGCCCCGTGACAACGACGCGGCGCGCCATGACGTTTCCCTTTTACTTCTTGCGCGCGAGGGTTTTGAGCGCGTCGACAAGATCGCCGACGGTCTTCATGTCGCCGAAGGGATTTTCGTTGGCGTTGAAGGGCACTTCGACTTTCAGCTTTTCCTCGACTTCATAGATAATCTCAACGACCGCAAAGCTGTCGACGCCAAGATCGGCGACGGGCGTGTCGCGCGTCAATTCGCCAACAAAGCCGACCGTATGGCCGCGGATGATGTCGAGCAGCGCGGGTTCGAGGTCGTCCATGAGCGCGTCCTTCTTGTTGGCGGCCCCCGCCGCGCGCCCGCCCTTAGCGCATTCTGGTCAATCCCGGAAGTTCTTGAACTGCAAAGGCTGTTCGTTCTTCATCGCCTTGACGAAAGCGATGGCGGTCTGGAGATCGTCGCGCTGCTTGCCGGTGACGCGCAACTCGTCGCCCTGTATCGCGACCTGGACCTTGAGCTTGGCGTCCTTGATTTCCTTGACGATTTTCTTCGCGAGCTCTTTCTCGATGCCTTCTTTCAGCTTCACGACCTGGCGCACTGACTGGCCGGCGGCGGGTTCTTCTTTCTGATAGTCGAGCGATCCCGGCTCAATGCCGCGCTTTTGCATGTGTCCTTGCAGGATTTCATGCATCTGTTTGAGCTTGAGGGCATCGTCGGCGAAGATCGTAATAACGTTTTCCTTGAATTCGAGCTTCGACTTCGAGCCCTTGAAATCGTAGCGCGTGCCGATCTCGCGCATCACGTTCTGAATGGCGTTATCCGCCTCGGCCAAATCAATTTCGGAAACGATGTCGAACGACGGCATGGCGATATCCCTAAATGGTCGGCGCGTAGGCGGAAACGAACTCGGGCGGCATCCTTACCGGCCGGCCCGAGGTCATGTCGACGGTGACGAAGCGCGTCTGGCCGCGCAGGACGGTGCGCCCTGATTCCGCATCTCGCATCTCGAACGCGCGGAGCATGCGCGCGCGGCCGTCATTTTCGGCAATCCATGTCCCGACATCAATGGTCTGACCGGCGATCACTGGGGCGACGTAATCAAACTCGTGTCGCCAGACAACGCAGCCGACCCCGAGGCGCCGATAATCGTCGAACCCGAGCCCAAGCGACTGCGAATGGGCCCAGGCGACCTCAAGGGCCCATGCGACGTAGCGCACATTGTTGACATGTCCGAATTCGTCGATGTCGCCGTCGCCCGCCGTGCGCCGCTCAACGAACGGCGCAGCGACGGGCCACGGACGGGCAAGGCTGCGAGGGGGATCATCTGAGAAATCCATCCTCGCATTTTACGGCTTTTCTCCGCGAATGCGAACCGTTCCGCACCCAGTGGCGGCGCAGACGTGGCGGCGCAAAGGGACCCGCCGCCGGCTCAGAACCCTTCGAGTACGATCTTGCCCTTCGCTTTGCCGCTCTCGATCGTTCGATGGGCCCGGAGAAGATTGGCCGCGTTGATGGCGCCGTAGTTCTCCGCAAGCGTCGTCTGCAGGATCCCCGCATCCACCAGGCGCGCGGTTTCCTTCAGGATCGTGTGCTGCGTTTCGATGTCCGCCGTTCCGTGCAGGTGCCGCGTGTACATGAACTCAAGGTGCACCGAGGCGCTCTTGTCGAAAAGCGGCGCCAGATCGAAGGCGGCCGGGGGGATGATGAAGCCGATCTTTCCCTGCGGCGCGATCAGGCTCGCAACCGACGAGGCGTGCTCGTTCTCTCCGTTCGTAACGAAGATGAAATCCGGATTTGGGGTTCCCAACGCGTCGAGCTGCGGCGCGAGCGGCCTGCGATGATCAAGCACGGCGTCAACGCCGAGGCGTTTGGCCCAGGCGATGGTTTCCGTCCGCGACGCGGTGCCAATGACGCGCAAGCCCGCCACCTTGCGCGCCAGTTGGACGGCAATCGAGCCGACGCCTCCGCCGGCGCCAATAACCAGAATAGTCCGTCCTGCTCCGCCGCCAGGCTGTAACTGGAACCGGTCAAAGAGCATTTCCCAAGCGGTGAGCGTCGTCAGCGGCAGCGCGGCGGCCTCGGCGAATGACAGGGTCTCCGGTTTCGGGCTGACAATGCGCTCGTCGACGACCTGGAATTCAGCGTTGGAGCCCGCCCGCTCCAGCGCGCCCGCATAGTAGACTTCATCGCCCGGTCGGAAGAGCGTCGCGTCAGGCCCGACGGCTTCGACGATCCCCGCCGCATCCCAGCCGAGAATGTTCGAACCGCCCGTTGCGATCTCGAACATGCCCAATCGGGACTTGTAATCTACCGGATTGACGGCGACCGCCTGCACCCGGACGAGTATCTCGCGGCCTTTGGGCGATGGCTTCGGGCGGCGCGCGTCGACGAGCGCATCGGGCGCGTCGGCGGGGCCGGGATTTGGGAAAATGACCGCTTTCATATCCGCGGAAGGGGAATCGTCACGCATGTCTGGCTCCTTGATTGATGCATCGGAGCCGCCGACGTATGGCTCGAGGCTGGCGGCGCAAGAACGCACCGGACTGTTCGAAAGGAACAAACATGTCATCTGGCGACGGGCCCGAACTGGAGCCAATCCCGGCCAGCGCCGAGCGCATCAGCGAGATGCGGCACGACAATTACAATTCGTCGCCGGCCTGTCCGGTGGAGGCGGCCATTGAAATGCTCGAAGGCAAGTGGAAGGGGTCAATCCTTTTCCACCTCCATTATGGACCTCGCCGGTTCAATACCCTTTTGAACGACGTTGATGGGGTATCAGCGCGCATTCTGACGCGGGCGCTTCGCGACCTTGAGGCAAAGGGGCTTGTGACGCGAACCGTCGAACAGGGCTCACCGCCGCCGGTGGTGTACAGACTGTCAGAGCTGGGAGAAACCTTGCGGCCGTTGATAGCGTCACTCGCTGAATGGGGGCGTTCTTATCTGACGGCGCGCGGCATCGAAAGCGCCGAACTGGAGAGGCCGGAGTAGCGGCCTGTTCAGCGGCGAGAATAGAAGTCAGACGGCCTGTAAGCCGGGGTCGGTACCCCGTGACGGGGCGGCGACCATTCCTCTGGGACGCCAGCCTTTCGCGAAGGCGAAACAACCAAAATACAAGCGGTGAAAACAAAAGTCAGACGGCCTGTAAGCCGGGTTCTGTACCCCGTGACGGGGCGGCGACCATTCCTCTAGGACGCCGCTTGCGCGGCGCCTCAAGCAACCAACCCGGACCGCTCGGCGCGGAGAGGCGCCTGCCATTCCCCGCGCCCGAAGGCGAAAGGAGGGCGCGCGGTCCCTATTCGGTCTTGCTCCCGGCGGGGCTTGCCATGCCTTCCCCATTGCTGGGGGAGCGGTGCGCTCTTACCGCACCTTTTCACCCTTACCCCGGATCAAGTCCGGGGCGGTTCGATCTCTGTGGCGCTTTCCCTCGGCCTCTTCCTCGCGGAAGCGACCGGCCGGGCGTTACCCGGCGCCGCCTCTCCGTGGAGCCCGGACTTTCCTCGCGCTGCCAAGGCTCTCGCCTTGCAGCCCGCGGCCGCCCGGCCGTCTGACGGGGCAGATGTGGGCTGCGCGAAAGGCCCGGTCAAGCGCCGAACCGGCGAGAGTGCTGAACAGCAATCTCTCTGTGCGCGGGCTATATTTTGAACCCCGTCGCCGGACAGATTGATAAACTGAGCTCTCGGTATCAATTCTGTGCAGCCGTGAAGATGCGGTCGCACCCATAGCGAAAGACTTTCTGCGAGCACGGCTATAAAGGAGCGACGCCGGTTCGAATATCTTCCATCCTCCGGTCCCGGCAGATCGAGCGTCTATTACAATTTTCCAAACGGCAAGCAGGATATGGCCAAGGCGGCCGACTCGGCGATTTCAGACCTCGACTGCAGGCACCTTAAAGCGGCTCTAAATAGCTAAATGCCTTACTCGACCGTTACGCCGATACTTCGAAGCGAACTCGCCACCACTTCCTTGATTCGCAATCTCTCAAACATGGCCGGAGGCGTGGCGACAAAGTTCCAAACGAGGCTTTCCATTAGCGCTTCGCCGGACTCGAACTGATTTCCAAAGAAATCGTAAATGAGGTAGTTCTGTTGTTCGAACAAGCGAACAAAATCCGAAGGCGTGAAATTGAAGTAGTCCGGACTCGAATGATCGAATTCGAATACAATGGGGCCTCCGTCTTTGAATAGTCGAGTTCCACATTTGAGGGCATTGTATTCGCCTCCCTCAATATCAATTTTACTGAAGACGATTGGCGTGCGGACGTCTGACAACAAATCATCAATGGTCGTTACTTTTACGCTGATTTTTTCGTGCGCGTAGTTATGCCCGACTTCACGGTCGGCGAGTGAACTGAGGCCCGGCGCGCCTGAGACAAATGAAAACTGCGCTTCGCCTTGATAGTCGGCCACTGCGACGTTGTGGAGGACATGCCGATGCTGACTTAAGCCTGCGCGATGCAGAAGATTTTTTGTGGCCTCAACCATCGCTGGCGCTGCTTCTACCCCGATCACCAGTCCATGCTGATGAACGGTCGCGATCATCTGATGAAAATGCGTGCCCTCATTTACGCCGATGTCGATCGCAGTATCGCCCGGCTTCAAGATCGTGACCTGAGCCCTTCGGCTCCCTCATTTATTTCGAGAGTCTGGCCCTTTCATAGTCCATGGTTTGAGGTGTGGCGAGCGCGTCGGGAGCGAGGCTCCCCACATGCACGAGCGACCGGCGCGCTGCGGGCGTCAGCCCGCC
>JBGTFV010000104.1:0-7265 GCA_041747095.1 Parvularculaceae bacterium | reverse complement strand
CGTCGACGCCGCCTTTGGCGCTGGAACGTCTGCCGCTGTCTCCAATGGTTTCCCCGCGGATTCTCCGTTCAACTCCGATCTGCCTTATGATCTGCGTCAGGTTGCGTTCTTTGGCGAAGCAACACTCGCCATCACTGATCGCCTCAATTTGACCGCTGGCGGACGATATTACGATTATGAAGAGACGCGCGTCATCACGACAGGCGGTCTGTTCGCCAATGGCGATGCCGGACAAGTCGATACAACGTCGTCTAACGGCTTCACCCCGCGCTTTCTGCTCAGCTATGATCTCAACGACGACGTGACGCTCAATGCTCAGGCGTCGCGCGGCTTCCGTCTCGGCGGCGTTAACGACCCGCTGAACACGCCGCTCTGCACGCCAGAGGATCTGTCGATCTTCGGCGGATTCCAGGACTATGACGACGAGACCGCATGGAACTACGAGGCCGGCTTCAAGGCCCGTCGCGGCGTATTCGGCCTTAATGCGGCGGCGTTCTACACGGACATCAAGAACCTGCAAGTCACGCTCGATGCAGGCTCGTGCTCGTCGCGCATCTCATTCAACGTACCAAGCGCGCATACGGCCGGCGTTGAGTTCGAACTGACGGCGCAGCCCTTCCAGGGTCTTGATCTGTCATTGGCCGGCAGCTTCCTCGAGTCCGAGTTTGACTCGACCGTAGTCGACGGATCCGGAACGATTCTCGGCGGGCTTGAAGAAGGCAATCGCCTCGCCTCGGTGCCCGAAGTTCAGTTCGCTGCGAGCGCAACTTACTCGTTCCCCCTTGGCCGGGCCGAAGGGTTCTTCTCGGCATCGGTACAGCACATCGGCTCGCGGTTCACACAGCCGAGCGACCAGGTCAACAATCCGCGCAGTTTCGTCTCGAACCTGCCGTTCGGCGGCGCCTCGGGTCTTGACGCGACTGTCTTGGATCTTGAACTCGACAGCTACCAACTCGTGAACCTGAATGCGGGGATAGACTACGAAAACTGGCAGTTCCTCGTGTTCGCCAACAACGT
Source organism: Parvularculaceae bacterium (assembly GCA_041747095.1). Lineage (GTDB taxonomy): Bacteria > Pseudomonadota > Alphaproteobacteria > Caulobacterales > Parvularculaceae > Amphiplicatus. The sequence continues at coordinate 6,248 of JBGTFV010000104.1, read as the reverse complement.
GACCGATGAAAACGCCAACCTTGCGTTCGATCGCGAGCGCGGCGGCCGGGCCCGGCTTGGTTTCCATACGAACCAGCCGCGAACCTTTGGAGTCACAGCGCGCTATCGGTTCTAGCTCAGACGGTCAGGCGAGGACGAGCGTCATTGTGATGACCTCGTTCTCGCCGGACCAAAGATTTTCCTTGCGTCGGCCTGTCTCGACGAAGCTCAGCCTGCGATAAATATCCATTGATGCATCGAGGCCGTCCGTCGTTTCCAGAAATACCGACGACCAACCTTCCGCTCGCGCATGATCCAGCGCGAGGCTCACAAGTTTTTTGCCAAGTCCGAGACCCCGCGCGGTTGGCGCGGCGAGCACCCAGCGTAATTGACCACGATTGCCGTCCCGGGCGACCATCGCAGAACACCCGATTAATTCGCCGTCCCGCTCCGCCAGGAAAATTCGCCCTTCGCTGTTATTGTCGATGACGAATTCCGCGACGGTGCGCGCAACGAACGCCTCGAACGTCAGTCCAAAATGGTTTTTCTCGCCTTCATATGCGACGCCATGCAAGGCAATCAGCCGGCCGAGATCGCCTGGGCGGAGGGTGTGTCGGATCGTAAGTTCACTCATGGGAATCCGTATATGTCGGCGGAAGCGAGCGCTGGCGGGTGCGCCCGGGCCTTGGCGGCGGCCTTGGGGTGCTGATAAGCCTGATACACACAATCCTCGCAACAGAAAGCCGTCCATGCAACGCATCCTCGCCGCTCTCCTTATTGGTTCCTCGACGCTCGCCGCCTGTTCGCCGGATGAGGCCAGAAAGGCCCCCCCGCGGGCTCCCCTGCAGGCGAGGTCGCCTCGGCGGCCTATGCTGCGAAGGGATGGGCGGCGAAATCTTTGCCGGAAATAGCGGTTGGCCTCGCCGACGGACAAATTACTTCTGAAGCGATCACACAGGGTTATCTCGACCGAATTGCGGAGATTGATCGCAAGGGACCGACATTGCGGTCGGTGCTGACGGTAAATCCACGGGCTCTGGACGATGCGCGCGCCTCTGACGCCCGCCGGGCGGCCAATATGGCGCTCGGACCGCTCGACGGGGTGCCTATCCTGCTCAAGGACAATATAGAATCCGCCGATCCCATGCCGACAACGGCCGGCGCTTTGGCGCTGAAGGATAATCTGACCGGAAGGGACTCGCCGCTCGTTGCGGGTTTACGCGCGCAGGGCGCAATCATCCTTGGCAAGACGAATTTGTCGCAATGGGCGAATTTCCGGTCAAACGATTCGATGAGCGGCTGGTCGGCGCTCGGTGGGCAGGTGCGCAATCCGCACATCCTCGATCGCAATCCTTGTGGTTCCAGTTCCGGTTCTGGCGTTGCTGTCGCGGCGTCGCTGGCGGCAGGCGCGGTAGGCACAGAGACAAACGGTTCGATCTCCTGTCCGTCTACGGTCAATGGCGTTGTCGGCTTCAAGCCGACGGTCGGGCTTGTTGCGCAAGACCTGATTGTTCCTATTTCCTCGACGCAGGATACGGCTGGACCGATGACGAAAACGGTCACCGGCGCAGCGATGATGTTGAACGCTATGGCGACCGGCGCGGCGAAGACCGACTATGTCGCGGCGCTCGACGCAAATTCGCTGACCGGCACGCGCATCGGCGTCGCCCGCTTTGCACAAGGCTCACACCCCGGCATCACCAGCCTGTTCAATGCTGCGCTGCGCGATCTGGAGGCGGCGGGCGCAGCGCTTGTCGAAATCGAGAAGTTCGAGCCTGCAGCGGAAAATTTCTGGAGCAAAACTCGCCTCGTTCTTAACTATGAATTTAAGGCTACGCTGAACGACTATCTTGCCTCAACGCCGGATGCGGTCGCGACCCGTTCGCTGCAGGCGCTGATCGACTTCAATAATCAGAACGCGGATGTGGAGCTGGCGCTCTTTGACCAGAGCATTTTCGAGGCAGCGGCGCCGCTCGGAGATCTGCAAACCACTGAATATGTCGAAGCGCGAGCCGACGTTTTGCGTGCGACCCGCGAGAACGGTATCGACAAGATGCTCGCTGACAACGACGTCGATTTCATCGTTTCGCCTTCGGGTCCGCTTGCGCCGCCGGTTGATGCCGTTAACGGCGATGTGTGGCCGGCGTGGGCGGGGGCTGGGTACCTCGCCGCGATCGCCGGGTATCCGCATTTGACGGTGCCGATGGGCACAGAGAAGGGACTTCCCGTTGGGCTGTCGTTTATTGGCGGCAAGGATCAGGATGCGGCTATCCTTTCCTACGGATTTGCCTACGAGCAGCGCACGAACCGCCGCGTTGATCCGCAATATCTGCCAACTGCAGAAACACTGGCGGAAGTCGGCGCCGCCATGTCGCGGAGGGATTAGTTTTTATCTCTGGTGAGGATGCGCGGGCGCGATACATCAGCCTTTAACGCCGCTGTTCGCGCAACCTCGCCCGCGGCCGAAGGACTGTTTCCGTGCGTTTTCTTCAATTCAAACTTGGAGTTGCCGATGCGTTTCTTCTTCTTTCTGACTTTAGCGATGCTGGCTACCGTGACCGCACATGCGCAGCGGACGCATGAATTCGCTACGAGCGCCGCGCCGGGCGACGCGATTGTTGTCGCCGTTGAGAGTGTCAACGATCTGTCAGCGCTCGGTTCAGTCATCGGCGCGGACAGGCTCGCGGGCGTCACGCGCGCCATTGCAGCCTCAGGCTTTGAGGCAAAGCCCGGCAAGACAGCGTCGTTCCTCACCGGCGACGAAGCGTTCGGCGAGATTCATCTCGTTGGTGTTGGATCCGAGGAAAAGCGCCCGCGCGACTGGGAAGATTTCGGCGGCAAAGCGCTCGCGGTAGCCGGTTCGTCAAAAGCGGCGCGCATCGCGCTTGTTACGCCAAATGGCGCGAACGTGCAGGCGGTCACTTTGGGAGCAGCTTTCGGCGGATATTCCTTCGATCGTTACAAAAGCGACGCAAAGCTTGCAAAACACGCGATTGTCACCTTGACCACGGATCCGGCATCCGCCGCGCGCGTTTACGCCGCGAGGGGGCGCCATTTGGCCGAGGCGGTCGCCTGGGTGCGCGACATGCAATCCGAACCGGCTAACGTTCTTTATCCGGAGGAGTTCGTTCGCCGCGCGCGGGCGCGGTTCGAGGGCGTCAGCAACGTATCGGTCAAAGTTTTGGACGTGCCCGCTATGGAGCGCCTGAAAATGGGGGCGATCCTGGGCGTCGGGCGCGGCAGTATCCGTCCGCCGCGCATGTTGATCGTCGAGTATAAAGGCGCGGGGGCAAACAGCCGTCCGCTGGTTCTTGTCGGAAAAGGAATTACTTTCGATACGGGCGGCATTTCCATTAAACCCAACGCCGGCATGTGGGAAATGAAGGGCGACATGACGGGCGCGGCGGCGGTTGTAGGCGCGGTAATGTCGCTGGCGAAGTCCGGGGCTGCGGTCAACGCGGTCGCTATTGCTGCGCTTGCCGAAAATATGCCGGACGGCGCCGCCCAACGTCCGGGCGATGTGGTTCGGGCGATGTCCGGCAAAACTATTGAGATCCTGTCCACGGACGCTGAGGGCCGCCTCGTGTTGGCGGACGCCGTCTGGTACGCGCAGGAAAATTATTCCCCGTCTTTGCTGGTCGACGTAGCGACGCTGACCGGCGCTGTCAGCGGTGCGCTCGGCGATGACTATGCAGGGCTATTCACGCGAGACGATGCAATTGCCGAAAGGTTGCTAGCCGCCGGCGAGGCGACGGGAGAAGAGGTATGGCGATTGCCGCTCAATGCAGATCACAACAAGCAGATCGTCTCGAAAATTGCCGACATCAAGAACAGCGACACGGGCGCGCCGGGCGCCTCTACGGGCGCTGCGTTCATTGGCGCGTTCGTGAAGGCGGACACGCCCTGGGCCCACCTCGATATCGCCGGTGTCGATCTGCTGACCGAGGCGCGCCCGACGGTGCCTGTTGGCGCGTCGGCGTATTCAGTCCGCTTGCTGGATTATCTTGCGCGGGAAATGGTGAACCCGTCCGGTCAGTAAGGGGCGCTAGATCCCAAACCGCTTCAGGGCGGCCTCGGCGACGGGGCCGCCCCATTCCTGTACGAAGTGCCCGGCTTCTGGAATTTCCAAGGGGTCGGGGCAACCACGGATGAAGCTTTTCAGGAAATACATGGCCGGTGGGCCCAGAACCGGGTCCTGCATGCCGATCGCCATGAAGCTCTCGCCCTGCCAATCACCCGACCAGAATTTGCGCGCGCGGAGCGAGGTTTCGAGCCCCTCCCGCGATGACGGCGTCAGGTCGGCCGCGCCTTTCTCCTTCAGCATGACGAGTTCCGGGAAACGCCGAACGCCCCCTTTATAGGATTTATCCGGATACGGCGCGTCATAGGCTGCAGCCTCTGCCTCGGTCATGATCGAGGTTGCCCGCTTCATCAGGCCGCCAACGTTCAGATCAGGGTTGGCGCGGTTATAAGCGCGCCAGGCGCCGAAACCTTCTTGCGCCTCTTCGCCTCCAGGCAATCCGGTGTTCATGACGATAAGACGGGTGTAGCGAGCCGGCGCTTCCATCGGCAATGTGAGGCCAAGCACGCCGCCCCAATCCTGCACGACGAGACAAAGGTTCGTCAGATCCAGCCGCTCGACGAACGCGAGCAGCGCGTTGCGGTGGAAATGATAGGTGTAGAGGTCATCGTCGATCGGCTTGTCCGAACGCCCGAAGCCAAACATGTCCACCGCCACCGCGCGATGGCCGGCCGCGGTAAAGACTGGGATCATCTTGCGGAAGAGATACGCCCAGCTCGGCTCGCCATGGATGCACAGGAATGTGATCGCTGCATCGGCCGGCCCCTCGTCGACATAATGCATGCGCAGACCCTCATACCCCTTGATGTCGTCCACATAACGGGGTGCATAGTCCCAGCCGGGAAGGTTGGCGAAGCGGTCGTCTGGCGTTCGCAAGGCTTTGATCGTCATTGGGAATCCTCGCTGGTTGCGCGCAGCATGCATAACAGGCGCGCCGGCATCCCGGCGCTTCGCGCCTCAGATGGCGACACGCGCATGGTGATCGCAAATCAAGCGCGCGCCAATGCTGTTCTGCACTCGGTGTTGCGACGCTATTTCTTCGGCGTCAGCGTGACGGTCCAGACCCAGTCTTCGTCTTTTACGGTGAGCGTATTCCCGTCCGCGCTTTTGCTCATATGTTCCGGCATCGGCATGGCCATCGCCGTTGGCGGCGGCACCGCCCATGAAGCGGGTTCGGTCACGCTTTTCGGCTCGATGGTTGCCCAGCCTCCGCCGCACGCCTTCGGCGCTTGGCCTCCGACATAGTCGGTCTTAACAGTCAATTCGACCAAGCCGCCGTACGCGGCTTTCATGTCAAGCACGGTCCAGTATTCGAACTGGCCCGAGGGGCGCGGCAGCGGGCAGCCCGGCACGTCGTTGATCACTGGCCCGACGGTGGAAGGAAAATTCTCAATCTTCGGGTCGCCGACGAACTGAAGCGTCGTTTGGTCCCAGTCGAACGTGAATTTCACCTTGTCGGAAACCGGGGCAAGGGCGCCGTATTCGCCGTGGCCGCCCATGATCGTCGTTCGCGGCGTCGAATATTCGCCTACCGCGACGTAAGTATAGACCGGCGTGGACGCCCATTTCATCATCGCGGCAATGTCTTGCGACTGCGCCGAGCCTGCGCTCGCGACCGCCATGGCTATTGCCAATACCGGACCGAAAAAGGTCGACCAGATAGACTTGTCTCCACTGACGCGCTTCATGATAACGTGCTCCCCCTAGGAATAATCTCGCAAGCATATGCCAGACAGACTGATGTTGGCGACAGGAATTTCGAATGACGGACAAAACCTGTGACATCGCGATTATCGGAGCGGGACCCGGCGGTTATGTCGCCGCCATTCGCGCCGCCCAGCTTGGCATGAAGGCGATAATCGTCGAGCGTGAACATCTTGGCGGGGTATGCCTCAACTGGGGGTGCATACCGACGAAGGCGCTGCTGCGCACGGCGGAAGTCCACACCAATATGAAGCACGCCAGCGACTTCGGCTTGAAGGCGGACAATGTGAGTTTCGACCTCGCGGCGGTCGTCAAGCGCTCGCGCGACGTGGCGGGCAGGCTTGCCGGCGGCGTCGGCTATCTCATGAAAAAGAACAAGATCGACGTCGTCATGGGCGCAGCGACGCTGGAGCGCGGCGCGAATGGTTCCGGCGCGCCGTTGATCAAGGTGAAGACGAAGAGCGGCGCCGAGACGATCCGCGCC